>NZ_JAEKNS010000070.1:0-16759 GCF_016464765.1 Candidatus Aeolococcus gillhamiae
CCGCTGGTGTGGCGATCGTATTGTAGCATGTTTTAGTCATATATGACAATATCTGCATTCACGGGTCATTCGGCCACCCAGGAACGGGCTCGGAGGGCTCAGCCCAACTCAGAAGCGGCCGAGTTTTTCGGGACGAAGTAGCTAGCGACAGCGCCACGGATAGGCCCGCTGGGCCAGCGCCAATGACCACGATCTGCGGATCCGCCACGAAATCCTCCTGCGAGGGATGGTCGTCGGTGACTGTACGCCCGGCCGGTGCTGTCGTTTCGTACCGCCGACTCGCTGCGAAGAGAAGGCGCCTCGCAGAGGCTGCCACCGAGAGGTGCGTTAATCAGCCAATCACTACCGCCAGCGCGCCGATGCTGCCGATGAGTCCCTGCGCGAGCAGGATCCAGTTGTCGACGAGACCCTTCAGCCGCGACATCGGGCGACCTCCGAACCGCGGATAACGGTCGCCCCTCCGGGCGGCTGGTCAGCGACCGGCGCGCCCCGGAGGGTACCTACACGGATCTGGGTAAGTATCCCCGCACCGTAGAGGTTGCGGTAGAGTGGAGTCCGTGGTCAAGGCGCGGGACGCGGCATGGGGCGTAGTGACAGGGCTCGCCGTCGCCCTGCTCGGCGTGCTGCCGTTTGGCTGGCCACCTTGGCTTGCCATCCTGGTGGGGTTGGCCGTGGCGCTCGCGGTGGCCGTGACATTGACTCTGGTGGAGCGCTGCAGGCGGAGCGTCATCGTGCCATCCACCGGTCCGCCGTCGTCGCGCCCGGGCTCAACGGGCATCCGCCTGCGCAATGTCCGGGGTCTGAAGTCCAGCGGCAACACCTTCGTGGGCCTCGACACCGCTTGGGACGCGGAGGATGTCGAGGACTGGGAACAGGGCGAGGACACGATCATCGCCCCCGACCCCCCGAAGCAGCCCTAACTCTGAGGGCGTCGTCGTGACGCCCCGGCGCTCACTTCGAGGCGAACGGCTCCAAGAGGTCGACGATGCGCCCGACTTCGGTGACGAGTTCGTTGAGTTTGAGCACCTCCATGGGATAACGCTCGCCGAACGCTACGCCAGCGGGAATCTGGAGGTTCACTTTCATTTGAACCTCGGTCTCGGGCGGCTCGATCCGGACAGCCCAGAGTTCTGCGTTGCGTATCGGCTGGCCGAGGGACTTGTCCCAGCGCATCTCAGCGACTCGATGGAGACCCTGGGGGGCGAAGTCGACATTCGCAGAGTTAATGCGCGAGGCGACGACCACCGTTGGATGGAGCGTCTGGTGCTTGTCGATGTTCGACATCCCGCCGAGAACCTCGATCAGCTCTGGAGTTGCTCGCTTTGGTCGTGTGTACGGCTGCAATCCCTCAATGATTGCCTGAGCCCGAGGGTCGACACCTCGAACGCATTTGGTGTAGTCAGCGACCCTTTTGGGGGGATGCGAGAAGATCGGAAACTGGTTGCGGTTGCGCTCTGGGCGGCCCTTGTTGGCGATCACCAACTCCCAGACGGTGTGATCGAGAGCGGAGCGCAGATCGTGAATGATCTCCCCCACGATGACCCCCCACATCGGCGGGGGGTCGGGGTCAGCGTCCATCCGCACGATCAGGCGGTGCCAGCCGGTATCTCGCTCGTGCTCGAAGGCAACATGACTTCGCTGCGATTCGACCCAAGCCTTGATTTCGTTCTCCAGCGCATCGCATTGGAACTTCGCCCGTTCGATCTTGAGGCGAACGCCTCGGAGCCGGGCGACCACGCGCTATCCTCCTGTCATGGCGAAGCAGGAGCCAACCGAGCAGTACACCCCGAAGGGGTTGAAGATTCCGGTCCCGACGCGGGGCGAGTTCGACGCCAATCTCGACAAGGTGCTCAAAGCACCACCCCCGCCGTCGCGCTACCGCAAGCGGTCAGGCAATCGGCCGGCAAGCCCGGTCGAGGAGTAGGCGGAACTTCGCCTCCCCGTTCGGGACGCGCTTCACACCGGTCTGACGGCGAGTGAACTCCTGATGGTTGTAGCGCCACGCGTACTCGTCCAAGTAGGACTGGAGCCACTTCGCGGAAACGGAGTGGTAGACGCCGTTGATGCCGCGCTTCACGAGCGACCAGAACCCTTCGATGGTCTGCGTATGAACGTCGCCATCCACCCACACCATCGCCGAGTGGTTCACCCGCTGATGCCCGTACCGCTTGCCCGTCCGGTCATAGGAGCGGTGCATGTCGGTGTAGACCATCGACGCGGGCAGGATGTGCATGTCGATTTCTCTGCTGAGAGTGTTGGCCGTCGCGTCCGGGACAAAGCGGACGATCACACGGCCCTGGCGCTCGACCATCCCAAAGACGGTGCGCTCGCCGATGACCGGGCCTGCTCCGCTACGGCGCTTCGGCTCGTTCGGACGGTTGCGACGGGAGCGGTTGAAGTAGGTCTCGTCCGCTTCGACCGTCCCGGAGAGGGGCGTGATCGCAGGCTCGGCCATGAGCGAGTTGCGGATGACGTTGAACATCCGCCAGGCGGTCTTGTAGGTGACGCCGAGTTCGCGTTCGAGCTGCTTCGCGGAGATGCCGCATCGGGTGCTTGTGATCAGGAACAGCGCGTAGAACCACAGGTGAAGGGAGGTCGAGGACTTGTGGAAGATCGTGCCCGCCGTTGGGTGAACGTGAAGGCCACAGGTGGTGCAAGTCCACGCGGGGCGTCCATCGCCGTTCGCGTACCGCTTGAAGGTGCGTTCGACCTTGCACTTGGGGCACGGGGCATGCTCCCCGTCCGCCGAGTATCGGGTCCGCCACAGGTGGTTGAGGCAGGCGGCATCGTCCGGGAACTGAGCCATGAACTCCATGACCGAGAAACGAGATTCGGAGGCGGTCCCGCGAGAGGGGTTCCTGCGGTTAGACATCAGCCTTCCTCTCCCTCTAGCACATGCATACGAAGGAACTTGCAGTGATTGCAGAACAACATCCCGACATTGATCGACCCGGCTCGGGTGGCTCCGATAACGGGCGCGAAGGAGGCGTGCAGCCCGACCTGCTCAGTGAGGACGGTCCACTGGTCGCGGCCGCACATGGGGCAGGGACGGTCCCCGATGCGATCACCCAACTGATCGAAGGCATTGTCGACCGGAGGATCGCCCATATCTTCGCCCAACCCCTCTCGTTCCATGAGTAGAGTGTACCACATTCCTCTACGGTGCGGGGATACTTACCCGGATCTGTGTACGTCACGCATCGGAGAGAGTCCCCTCGGCGGTGCATGTGGTGACGACAGGTATCGTCCGGTCCGGTTGACGCAAGTCAGCGCGTATCACCGAGCTGCTGCAGGACGCGAGGCTGGTTCAAGGAGATCAAGATGGCATGGGAAACTCATTGGAAGAAACACCCCACGGTGCGCAGTGGCGATCAACTCTCGCTGGGGGAGAAAGCCGCCGACAAGATGCGCAACGGCATGGGCTCATGGCCGTTCGTGTTCGCGTTCTTCGCGGTGATGATCACCTGGGCGGTGATCAACGGGATTCTGCATGTGGGCGGCGGCAATGGCTTCGATCCCTATCCATTCATCCTGCTCAACCTGTTTCTATCCATGCTCGCCGGTATTCAAGCCGCCGCCCTGCTGATTGCCGCCAAGCGCTCCGATTCGGTGGCCTCGGAAATATCGCTGCATACCGAAACCACGGCGGACGACATCAAGGCGTTGCTCCAGACCAACAACGATCTCACCAGTGCTGTGCACGACGTGGTGGTGGCGATGAAGTCGCAGACCGACATGCTCCAGGAGATCCATCGTCACGTCGAGGCGCTGTCGCCCGGTGCTGGGACCTCGACACCGCCGCGCGCGTGACGGCGTGGCGTTCGCCGTTGTGATCGAGGTCGACAACAGCCGCGAGGACCCTGAGGAAGGACGCCGCGGGCTGCGCGAGGAGCTGCTTCCGGTTCTGCGCGGACTGCCCGGGTTCCAGTCCGCTCAGCTCATGGCCGCGCACGAGCGCGGGCTGGGGTTCGCCTGCGTTGTCTTCGCGACCCGAGAGCAGGCTGAGGAGCTCGCCGGTTGGTTCACGGTCGGCGCGGTGATCCGTCCGGGGGTCACCGTGGTCCGCAACGAGGTGATCGAGGTCGTCGCCTCGGCGTGATCACCGCTTGAGCTTGCGCCAGCCGCCGGCGCGGTTGTTGGCGATGATCGCCTCGAACATCGCCTTGAGCGGCGCGGCCTTGATCCTCTCGCCCTCACGGACGGAGACCGTGCGCGCGGTCTTGTTGTCGTGGCCGGCGGTGATGATGCCGTGCGGGTCAGGGACGATGGCGCCGTCGTACAAGAAAACGTTGACGTGGTCCTTGGCGGCGAGCAACGCGCAAATGTTGCCCTGCACCACGAAGTACGGCTGGGTGCTGCGCTTGATGGTCTCGGTGACCTCGGGGTCGGCGGAGTGGATAAGGTCGCGCACCTCGCTGCAGATGCTCTGCTGCCACGTCGGAAGCGCGGCGATGAATGCGTCCACGCGCGGATCCTTCACGTAGGCGAGCAATCCGTACTCAGACATGCAGGGTGGGCCGGTAGATGAGCTCTTGGACGTTGCTGTCGATCACAGGGACAGCGTCACCTGGACTACGTCGACCAGACCGGCGGTCATCAGCGCCCAGTTCATCGACAGGCTGCCGTGCGAGCGCAACGGCATGTCAGACTCCTCCTTGAGCCGAGCGACGACGTTGACGGCGTCGCCGCTCACAACGTTCGCGTCCCCCGGCCAGTCGACAGACTGGGAACCACGGCGAAACTCATCGCCCTTGGACTCCTGGAGGCAGGCCATCACCCCGCCAACGCGAGGAGGTCGTCGACGATCCGGGGCAGCGCAGCGACCCCCAGAGAAAGATGTCCCTCGTCCTTGTGGATGTGCTTGCCTGCGCCGCGGATGTGCGCAGCCAGCCACTCGCCGTGGGCAACCGGCACCATGAGATCCCGACCGCCCTGCCACACCGCCACCGGCCGGGTGATTGCCTCGAGCTCGAAGCCCCACGGCTTCGCGAACGCGAGGTCGTCATCGCGCCAGCCGGCGATGCCCGTGGACACGGAGCGGCGAAAGCAATACGCCATGTACTCGGCGAAGTCGCCGGTCAGCGACGCCTTGTCGACGTCGGGGATCAGTCCGCCGAGCGAGGCCACGATGTCGTTCCCGTGGACTGAGGCGACCTGCCCGGCCTCCGCCTCCAGGTACGTAGTCAGCGCCGCCTCGCCCTCCAGGGTGGCGGTGAACTCCTCGACGTTCTCGGGGCCCATGCCGGCGAGCCAGTCCAGCCCCTCGGCGCCGTACGGCGCAACCCCGGCCAGCGAGACCGCCGCCGCGCAGCGCTCGGGCAGCAGGGCGGCGCATGCCAGCGCATGCGGGCCGCCTCCCGACCAGCCGATGGTGACGAAGCGGTCGGTGCCATCGGCGTCGAGGAGGGCGGCGATGTCGCTGGCGGCGTCGGCCACCGAGCGCCCATGGTGCGGCGTGGAGCCTGCGTACCCTGGCCGCGAGTACAACACCGTGCGCAGGCCGCGCTCGGCGGCGATGTCGACGAGGGGCTCGAACAGCACCGCCGCGGTGGGCGTGCCGTTCTGGAACAGCAGGGGCATGCCGTTCTCTGGCCCGCCGCTGACGGTCTCGAGAACGCGTCCGTCGGGGAGCTCGACGTGCCGGAAGGGAGGCTCGGCAAGCATCGACTGAGTTGTAGCACTGCGTCGTGACACACTGCTCGCATGGGTGTAGCCGGCACGACCACCGCGGCCGACGCCTTTCTCCGCTACGTCAACCTCAGCTCTGTCGCCGGGGTCGAGCCAATCGCCGTCGACCACGGCAGCGGGGCCGAGCTGTGGGACGTCGACGGGCGGCGCTACCTTGACTGCTTCGCCGGCATCTCGGTGGTGAGCACAGGCCATTCGCACCCCCGAGTTGTGGCCGCGGCCCGCGAGCAGATGGAGCGGTTCATCCACTGCGGGACGTATCTGTACCAGGTGCCCGTGGTCGGGACCCTCGCCGAGCGCCTCGCGCAGGTGACCCCAGGCCGGCTGGAGAAGACGTTCTTCTCGAACAGCGGCGCCGAGGCCGTCGAGGGAGCGATGCGGCTGGCCCGCGCCTACTCCGGGAAGACCGAGTTCATCGCCTTGGAGACGGGGTTCCACGGGCGCACCAATGCCACGCTCGCGGTCACCGGCAATCGCAAGCGCAAGCACCACGGCGGACCGTACCTCGGCGGTGTCGCGTTCGCCCCCGCCCCGCACCCGACGCGCTGCCGCGTCTGCGGCGGAGGCTGCACGCTGCGCTGCGCAGATGCGGTCGAGGATGTCATCAACTACCAGACCTCTGGGAACGTCGCCGCGTTCATCGCCGAGCCCGTGCTCGGGGAGGCCGGCATCGTGGTGCCGCACCCGGAGTACTTCGCACGCGTCAAGGAGATCCTCGACCGCCACGGCATCCTGTTCATCGTCGACGAGGTGCAGACCGGCTTCGGTCGCACCGGCAGGATGTTCGGCATCGAGCACTACGGCGTCGAGCCGGACATCATGACCGTGGCCAAGGGCATCGCCAGCGGCTTCCCGCTCGGCGGCTTCATCGCCCGTCCCGAGATCGCCGAGTCCTTCCAGCCCGGGGAGCACCTCTCGACCTTCGGCGGCAACCCGGTGGCGTGCGCGGCGGCGGTGGCCACGCTCGACGTCATCGCCGACGAATCGCTCTGCGAGAACAGCGCGCGTCTCGGCGAGTGGATGCTCGGCCATCTCGAGCAGCTCGGCGCAACCCATCCCGTCATCGGCGAGGTGCGTGGCAAGGGGCTGATGATCGGCGTCGAGCTGGTCGAGAGCCGCGAGAGCATGGCGCCGGCGGCGCAGCGCGCGGTCCAGGTGCGCGCCGCGTGCCGTGAACGCGGCCTGATCGTGGGCATCGGGGGATTCTTCGGCAACGTCGTGCGCATCCAGCCGCCGTTGGTGATCACCGAGGCGCAGCTCGACTCCGCGGTCGGCGTCCTCGACGAGGCGCTGCGCGCCACCGCATGAAGCAGATCGCGCACTGGGTGGGCGGCGCGTCCACCCCGGCCACATCGGGGCGAACTTCCCCGGTGTACAACCCCGCAACGGGCGCGCAAACAGCCACCGTCGAGCTGGCCTCGGCGGCCGACCTCGACGCCGCCGTTGAGACCGCGCTCAGCGCATTCCCGGAGTGGCGCGCCACGCCACTCTCACGGCGCGCCGAGATCCTCTTCCGATTTCGCGACCTCGTTGACAGCCACCGCGACGACATCGCCAGCCTGATCACCGCGGAGCACGGCAAGGTGCACTCGGACGCGCTCGGCGAGGTGGCCCGCGGCCTCGAGAACGTGGAGTTCTCCTGCGGTGTGCCCAACCTCCTCAAGGGCGGTTTCTCCGAGCAGGCGTCGACGGGAGTCGACGTGTACTCCATCCTCCAGCCGCTCGGCGTGGTCGCCGGCATCACCCCGTTCAACTTCCCGGCGATGGTGCCGATGTGGATGTTCAGCAACGCCATCGCGTGCGGCAACTGCTTCATCCTCAAGCCCAGCGAGAAGGACCCTTCGCCGTCCCTGCTCTTCGCCGAGCTCTGGCAGCGGGCGGGCCTCCCCGCCGGCGTGTTCTCGGTGGTGCAGGGCGACCGCGAGGCAGTCGACCGCATCCTCGAGCACCCCGACATCAGCGCGGTGTCGTTCGTGGGTTCGACGCCGATCGCCCGCCACGTGTACGAGACCGCCACGCGTCACGGCAAGCGCGTCCAGGCGCTCGGCGGCGCCAAGAACCACATGGTGGTGCTGCCCGACGCCGACGTCGAGATGGCCGCCGACGCCGCCGTCTCGGCGGGGTACGGCTCCGCCGGGGAGCGCTGCATGGCCGTGTCGGCGGTGGTCGCGGTGGGTGACGTCGCCGATCGCCTGGTGGCGGCGATCGCCAAGCGCATCCCGTCGGTGACCATCGGTCCCGGCGACGACCCCGCCTCGCAGATGGGCCCGCTGGTGACCCGCGAGCACCGCGACCGGGTGGCGTCGTACCTGGAGGACGCCGCGCTCGGCGGCGCCGAGATCGTCGTCGACGGTCGCCGCCAGACGTTCGAGGGCGACGGCTTCTTCCTCGGCGCCTCGCTCGTCGACTCGGTGCGTCCCGGCAGCAGGGTGTACGACGACGAGATCTTCGGGCCGGTGCTGGCGGTGCTCCGCGTCGCCACCTACGAGGACGCGGTGCGCCTGGTCAACGACAACCCATACGGCAACGGGGTGGCCATCTTCACCCGCGACGGTGGCGCGGCCCGCCGTTTCCAGTTCGAGGTGCAGGCGGGGATGGTGGGGGTCAACGTGCCCATCCCCGTCCCGGTTGCGTACTACAGCTTCGGCGGCTGGAAGTCGTCGCTCTTCGGCGACACGCACATGTACGGGCCTGAGGGCATCCACTTCTACACGCGGTCGAAGGTGGTCACCTCGCGCTGGCCCGACCCCAGCACCAGCACCATAGACCTGGGGTTCCCGCAGAACCGCTGAAGCCGGCCCTACCCGGGACCGGGCCGACTCGCGGCCGACACCTTGCTAGTTGTAATCTTGTAATCGCCGGCCCCAAGCCATCTGAGCGGAGAAGAGAATGGCTGTCGCGAGCCCAACTCGCACGAAGCGCGAGGTCAATCCGTGGGTGATCCTCACCCTCGTCTGCATGGCCCAGTTCATGGTCATCCTCGACGCCACTGTGGTCAACGTCGCCCTGCCGTCAATCAAACGGGGGCTCAACTTCTCCGACACCGACCTGCAGTGGATCGTCAACGGCTACACCCTCACGTTCGGCGGCTTCCTGCTCCTCGGCGGCCGCGCCGGCGACCTCTTCGGCCGCCAACGCATTTTCCTCGCCGGGCTGGTGATCTTCTCAGTGGCATCCCTGGTCAATGGCCTCGCCCAGTCGCCGACCATGCTGATCATCGGCCGCGCCGTGCAGGGCTTCGGCGGCGCGCTGATCTCTCCCGCCGCGCTCTCGATCATCACCACCACTTTCGAGGAGGGTGAGCGGCGCAACCGCGCGCTGGGAGTGTGGAGCGCGATCGCCGCCAGCGGGGCCGCGTTCGGACTCCTGATCGGTGGAGCGCTCACGCAGGCGATCAGCTGGCGCTGGGCGTTCTTCATCAACGTGCCGGTGGCCGCCATCACCATCGTGCTGTCGTGGCGGCTGGTTCCCGACACCAGGGTGCGCGGGGACCGCGGCTTCGACATCCTCGGCGCGGTGCTGGTCACCGGCGGCCTGATGTCGATCGTCTACGCGCTCGCCAAGGCGGCCAACCCGGCGGAGGGGTGGACCTCGGGTACCGTGCTGGCGTTTGGTGGCGCCGGCGTCGCGCTGTTGGTGCTGTTCCTGATGAGGGAGGCGCGATTCCGAGCGCCATTGGTGCGGCTCAGCATCTTCAGGATCCGCTCGCTCAGCGCCGCCAACAGCGCCATGCTGCTCGTCGCCGGCGGCATGTTCGCGATGTTCTACTTCGCTGGCCTGTACGTGCAGATCGTGCTCGGCTACTCACCCTTCACAGCCGGGCTCGCCTTCCTCCCCGTGTGCCTTGGCATCGGGGTCGGCGCCGGCGTCGCCTCGCAGGCGGTGAAGAGCATCGACGTACGCTACGTCGGGATCGCCGGGATGCTCATCGCGGCCGCAGGCTTCTTCCTGCTGCAGCGCATCAGCCTGGGCAGCGGCTACGTCGACGTGCTGCTGCCGGCCTGATCGTCATGTCGGTGGGCATGGGACTGACGTTCGTGCCGCTCACATTGGTGGCCACCACCACCGTGCGCGCCGACGACGCCGGCCTGGCGTCCGGGTTGCTCAACACCTCGCAGCAGGTCGGCGGCTCGCTGGGCCTCGCCGTGCTGGCGACGCTGGCAGTGAGCCAGACCACCAGCTTCTTCCGCACCCTCGGGCACCGCCCGTCGACGCAGGACACCTTCGCTGCGCTCATCCAGGGGTACCGGGTCGCCTTCCTGGCCGGGGCCATCCTTCTCGCGGCTGGGGCGGTGATTGTGGCTCTGTTCCTGCGCCGTTCCGATGTCGCCGGCATCGCCGCCGCGGGCGGAGCGTCGCTGACCGACGCTGTCCCGGAGGCTGTCGCTTCGAGCTAGGCCGCCGGCTCTCCCGGGTCGGAGTCGGAGCGGTGCGTGTAGCGCACGCCCGCCTTGAGCATGCGCCGGTACACCTTTTCCCATGTGTTCCAGAGGCTGAGGTCCAGGCTGCCATCGTCAGTCTTGCGCAGGTGGTTGATGAGCCAGTGGTTGTCCAGCCAGGACTCGACCAACCACGGTCCCAGGGTGCCGCGGAACACGCGCTCGTCGAAGAGGCCGTTGACGTACACCTGGCTGGTCTCCTCCCAGAAGTTGAGAACGCGCCAGAGCTGGTCCTGCTGGTAGTCGCTGAGGCGGTGGTAGCGGGCCACGCCGTGGGCGATGGTCTCGCCGTCGCGCAGCAGCACGATGCCGTTCGCCCAGGTGAGCAGCTGCGAGAACGAGTCACGGTCGTGGCGCTCGAGGTAGCGGAATACCGCCTCCTGGCGCGCGATTCGCCGGCTGACCCGGAAGATGACCACCGGGACGATGACCGCGCCGAGAAGGAGAATCACCGCTGAACCCACCTGCGACCAGGTGGCGAACGACTGCCGCAACGTCTCGCTCACCGACCAAGCATGCCGACTCGGTACCGCCCGAGCCAACGTCGTCAGCGCGCGGGCAGCGCCTCGTCGATGGCGTCGAGCAGGTCGCGGACCTTGATCGGCTTGGTGAGGAATGCCGCGGCGCCGAGCGCACGCATCCGTGGCGGGTTGCGGTCGCTGACGTCGGCGCTGAGCATGATCACCGGGATGTCCCTGGTGCGCTCGCCGGCCTTGAGCCTGCGCAGCACCTCGTCGCCGTCGATGTCGGGAAGGTGGAGGTCGAGCAGCACCAGGTCGGGGTGATGCTGGGTGGCTATGTCGATCGCCAGGCCGCCCTGCATCAGCGGGATGACTCGCAGCGCGGGGCGGTGCTGCAGGGTGCGCTCCACCAGCTCCAGGCTGGCGAGGTTGTCCTCGACGTACAGCAGGGTGCGGGTGGGGACGACGGCCGCGCCGGCAGGCACTGTGTGGGGCTGGCCCGGCGCCGCGGCGGCGTGCGCGAACTCGAGCCAGAACGTCGAGCCTGCGCCGGGCTCGGAGTCGACGCCGATGGTCCCCTCCATGAGCTCGACGAGGTGCTTGCTCAGGGCCAGCCCGAGGCCGGTGCCCTCGATGGTGGTGCGCTCGGCGCCGAGCCGGTCGAACGGCTGGAACAGACGCGGCAGCAGGTCGGACGCGATGCCGGGGCCGGTGTCCTTGACGGTGATGCGGACGCGCTCGCCGTCGACGCGCCGTGCGCACACGTCGATGTGGCCGCCCTCGCGGTTGTACTTGACCGCGTTGGTGAGCAGGTTGAGCACGACCTGCTTGAGCCGCTGCGGGTCGGCGTTGACGCGCTCGCCGCTCGGCTCGCGGTGCACTGCGACGCGCCGCTGCCCGGCGGAGAGCGCGACCAGCTCCACGCATTCGGTGACCACCTCGTCGACGCCGACCGGCTCGAGCGCGAGCTCCTCCCGGCCGGACTCGATCTTGGAGATGGCGAGCAGCTCATCGATCATCCGGAGCAGGTGATCTGCGGCCTTGAGCACCGTGGCGATCGACGCCTGCTGGTCGGGCCGCGGGTCCTCCAGCTCGAGCAGTCCGGCGAACCCCAGGATGACCGTGAGCGGGGTGCGCAGCTCGTGGCTGACCCGCGAAAGGTACTCGCTCTTGGCCTGGCTCGCCGCCTCCGCCTCGGCCAGCGCTGCGACCACTGCCGTCTCGGCGCGGCGCAGCTCGTCCACGTCCCCGAGCGCCGCGCGGGCGATCGCGGCGCGATGCACGCTCGTCGCCGCCACGCTGCCGGCCAGTGCCACCACTACCAGCACGACGCTCTGCGAGCCGAAGGTGACGGCGGTGACATCGCCGAGAACCAGCGCGAGCAGACGCAGGAGGAGTGCCAGCACCGTGATGGCCAGCGTCCAGCGCCGCGACAGGAACCAGGCGACGACGAGCACGGGGATGGCGCCCAGCGCGCCGATCGTGCCGGCCCCGGTGGTGGCGTAGTCACCCAGGAACACCCCGACCACGGCGGCGACGCAGGCGACGGACAGCACCGCTTTGCCCCGCCGTCCCCACGACGGCCACGGCATCGGCAGCTCGGACCACTCGTGCGACTTACCGGCGGCTGCACACATGCCCTCAGGCTACAGGCAGCGAACCGGGCTCATCGATGGACAGGAATGTTGTGACCGGCTGTTATCGTCGCGCGATGCAGGCTGGGGGCCGGGCGTGAAAGCGCTCGAATGGCTGGGATTCGCCGCCGGGCTGCTGCTCGTGCTGGCGACCTGGGGGAGCGTGCTCGAGACCACCATCGTGCCGCGCGGGAACCGCTCGGGACTGAGCGCGCTCATCCTCCACCTGGTCAACCTGCCGGTGCGCGTCATCGCCTCGCGTGTCCACGATTTCGAGGCCCGTGACCGCCTGCTCGCCTACGCCGCGGCCGGCGACCTGGTGTCCACGCTGCTGGTGTGGCTGCTGCTGTTCTTCGTGGGCTACGCGTTGATGCTCTGGCCCTCGGCGCTGGACCTCGGCGACGCGTTCCGGACGGCGGGGTCATCGATGCTGACGCTCGGTATCGCCGCGCCTCACGGCAGCGTGTCCACCGCGGTCGTGTACCTGGCGGCGCTCACCGGGCTGGTGGTGATCGCGCTGCAGATCGCCTACCTGCCGGTGCTGTACTCGGCGTACAACCGCCGCGAGACGCTGGTGACCATGCTGGAGGGTCTCGCCGGCACACCGGGCTGGGGTCCGATGATCCTGGTTCGCTCCGCGGCGGTCGACAACCTCGATGGCTTGGGCGACATGTACGACCGCTGGATGCAGTGGGCGGCCGATGTCGCTGAGAGTCACTCCGCCTACGTGGTGCTCATGTACTTCCGATCGCCCACCGCGCGCCGTTCCTGGGTGATCTCGCTCCTCTCCATCCTCGACGCCGCCGCCATGCACCTCGCGCTCTGCCCCATCAGCGCACCGGGGCCGGCACGCAATCTCATGCGCATCGGCTATCTGGCATTCCGCCAGCTCGCCGCCACCATGGGCGAGCCGGTGAATCACGACCCGAGCCCGGACGACGACATTCAGCTGCAGTTCGAGGAGTTTTTCATGGCCTGCGAGCGCCTCCGCAGTTCCGGGATGGAGTTCGAGCGTGAGCCGGAGCAGGCGTGGCCGCACTTCAAGGGGTGGCGGGTCAACTACGAGGCCGCGGCGTACGCGCTGGCGGCCGACCTCGACGTGGTGCCGGCGCTGTGGTCGGGACCGCGTCTCCGACCCGGCCCGCCCCTGCCACCGATGGCGCCGGTCGACAGGGTCTCCCTGGGCGTGGAGGTGGCCGAGGTGCGGCGCATCGGGGCGCTGCGCCGCCAGCGGCGGGCGGAGCTACAGCGCGCCGGCCAGGCACAGGACGATCGCTCCCCGCATGAGCAGGACCCCGACTCCTAGCGGCGCTTCAGCGCCCCGGCTCCAGCTGTTTGACCAGCCGCTCAAGGTTGGCGCGCAACGCCGTCTCGAGCTGCTGGATGAGGGCGTACAGCCCCGTGGCGGTGTCACGCGTGCTTCCGTTGAGATGCTCGAGGGCGCCGTGGAGCAGTGGGATGGCGCCGACGGGGGCTGGTGGCGAGGGCGCCGGGGACGGTGCGACCGGGATTGCCGCAGCGCCGGCGTGCGGCGAGGGAGACGGCGGTGCCGCGATCGGCCACACCGCCGGGGTGACCGCGACGTTGTGCGTGGTGAGCAGCTGCACGCCGCCCCACACGGTCACGACGACCGCCAGCGGGATGAGCAAGCGCGAGGACAGCAGTCGCATGGAACGGCGCACCTCCGAACCGCGCCGCCCCTCCGCCGCCGTTGACCCGGCCACGAAAGTATACACAGATCTGTGGTAGTGCGCGAGTCTCCTACGCGGCGAGCGGCGTGTGCTCGGCGGGGACCACCTCGGCGGCAGACGGCGGCGGTGGCGGGGTGCCGTCGCCGAAGGGACGGCCGCCGAGCGACTCGCGGCCGTGGGGGGTGAGCCAGTTGTCGAGGTCGGGTCCCGCAGGGATGATCCCGGTCGGATTGATGTCGCGCTGCACCACGTAGTAGTGGCGCTTGATGTGGTCGAAGTCGATGGTGTCGCCGAAGCCGGGTGTCTGGAAGAGGTCGCGCATGTAGGCCCAGAGCACCGGCATCTCGCTGAGCTTCTGACGGTTGCACTTGAAATGGCTGTGGTAGACGGGGTCGAAGCGCACCAGCGTGGTGAACAGGCGCACGTCGGCCTCAGTGATCGTCTCGCC
The DNA here is from genome assembly GCF_016464765.1 of Candidatus Aeolococcus gillhamiae. NCBI lineage: Bacteria > Bacillati > Candidatus Dormiibacterota > Candidatus Dormibacteria > Candidatus Aeolococcales > Candidatus Aeolococcaceae > Candidatus Aeolococcus > Candidatus Aeolococcus gillhamiae. Next base: position 14,362 of record NZ_JAEKNS010000070.1, read on the forward strand.
CATGAGGAAGCGCTGCCGCTGCAGCCGTTCTGAGAGCCAGTCGAGGCGGTGGAAGAGGCGCTGGTACGCCTTCTCGTACGCATCCTGCGTGCCCGCGAAGCCGCAGCGGTACACGCCGTTGTTGACGTCGCCGAAGATGATGCGCATCAGCCGGTCCATCTCCTCGCGCATCGCCTCCGGGTAGAGGTCGGGCGCGTCGGGACGGACGTGCTCGCGCCACTCCGTCTCGAGGTCGAGCGTGATCTGATGGAAGTCATTGGTGACCACCTCGCCGGTGGGGACGTCGACGATGGCCGGGACGGTGATGCCGCGGTCGTAGCCGGGAAACCGCTTGAAGTACGCCTCCCGGATTCGCTCGATGCCGAGTACCGGGTCGCGGCCACCCGGGTCGAGGTCGAACGTCCAGCTGCGCACGTCGTGGGTGGGACCGGCCACGCCCATGGAGAGCACCGTGTCGAGCCCGAGCAGGCGGCGCACGATGATCGAGCGGTTGGCCCACGGGCAGGCGCGGCTGACGATGAGGCGGTAGCGGCCGGGCTCCACGGGATAGCCGTCGCGGCCGTCGGCGGTGATCCTGGTGGTGATGAACCGCTCGTCGCGGCTGAACTCGCCACCCTGGCTGACGTGCGTGCCGCCGGTGTCGTCAGCCATCGCCGTCATGCTAGCAACGAGCGCCGCCGCGGCCGCACGATGTGCCAGCCTGTGCTCGTGCCCGCGTCGCGCGCCATCAGACTCCTGTGCGCCGGTGCCGCCGCGCTGAGCGTGGTCGCGTGCGGCTCGACAGCGACTCCCAGCCCGTCGACGACAGCATCCGCGCAGGCGTCGGCGAGCGCCACGTCCGCTGCCACCGCGTCCGCGATCGCCGATCTCTGCGCCGTGGCGCCGCAGTCGCCGCCGGCGAGCGGCTTCGCCGCCAACTTCGTGACCGCGCTCGCGTTCGCTCCAGACGGACGCCTCTTCTACACGGAGCGCGCCGGCGCCGTGAAGGTGTGGCAGAACGGCGCAGCGAAGACCTTTGCGACGGTCGCGGTGGCGTCCGACGGTGAACGCGGGTTGCTCGGGCTGGCGATCAGCCCGACCTTCAGTAGCGACCGCTTCGTCTATGCGTTCTACTCGGACACCAATCACACGCAGCAACACGTCGTCCGCTGGAAGGACTGTGCCGGCGTGGGCACCGGGGCCACCGCGCTGGTGACCCTGCCGTCGGGCTCGGACTGCTGCCACAAGGGGGGCCGGGTGGTCTTCGGCAAGGACGGGATGCTCTACGTCACGCTTGGCGAGGAACACACCGCCGGAGCTGCCCAGGACACCGCCGACCCGCGCGGCAAGATCCTCCGCTACAAGCCGGACGGCAGCATCCCGGCCGACAACCCGTTCGGCCCTACCGACCCGGTGTGGGCGTACGGGCTGCGCAACCCGTTCGGGATCGCGGTGTCGGCGAGCGGCCAGGTGGCGGTGACCAACAACGGGCCTTCCGGGGACGTCGGCAGCCCGTCCAGCGGGTACGACACGCTGATCCTCTCGGTGACCCGCGGCGCCGGCTACCAGTGGCCGCTCTGCTACGGCTACTCGCACCCGCTCGCCGGGCCCGCCGGCTGCGGCGGGCGGACCGCGCCCGACTGGAGCAGCGAATCGGCCACCGTGGTGCCCACCGGGGTGGCGTTCATCGACAGCTCGGCCCCGCCGCCGTATGCCGGCCACGTCGTGTTCTGCACGTACGACGCTGGCATGCGCATTGCCACGCCGGGTAGCCCGCACGCCGCGGTGACCAGCGGACCCTCGCAGTGCAAGCTGGCCGTTGTGGAGGGGCCGGACCACGCGCTGTACATGTCCGACGCCTCCCACGTCTACCGGCTCGGCTGACGCAAGCGCGCGACCACGCGTGACGCCCTCGTCAGGGCCGCGCGTGCGCGAAGAATGCGATGATGGGGAGCGTCACAACCCGAATCGTCATCGCGGTGCGACCATTTCACACCGTGACCGGAAGTTCTTCACGCAGTGCCTGACAGCGTCCCTCTGACCCTCCCAGCGATGGGCGAATCCGTCACCGAGGGCACCATCTCCCGCTGGCTCAAGGCCGTCGGTGACAGCGTCGCCGAGGGCGAATCAGTGGTCGAGGTCACCACCGACAAGGTGGACGTCGAGGTGCCCTCACCAGCCGAGGGGACCCTGGAGGCCATCGTCGCCCAGGAGGGCGACACCGTCACCGTCGGGGCCACGCTGGCCACCATCGCGGCCGGGACCAACGGCGCCACCGCGACGCCGGCCGTCGCCAACGGGGCCACGGCGGCGGCCAGCAACGGGTCGGCCGAGGCCCCCGCGCCCGCCGCCACGCCGAAAGCCCAGGCAGAGCCTGAAGTGCCTGAGGCCGAACAACCGCCCGCGCGGCCCGCGCAGC
>NZ_JAEKNS010000120.1:0-6889 GCF_016464765.1 Candidatus Aeolococcus gillhamiae
GGACGTCCATACTTGAGTTGACCATCGTGTTCCTCCAATCAGGTTGGTAGAGCTTCCTGAAAGGATGACGCGGTGGTCATCGTCTTTTCAAGGGACTACGCCCTCGGCGTCCCCTCGTACACCACATGCCCGGACACTAACTCGCTCGAATGCTACAGATTGCTACATATATGGGTTGAACTCACACACCGGGCAGTTGTGCCCGCCGTCTCATCTAGTCTCTTTGGTCATGACTTCCGTGAGCGCTGGCGCGCTCGGCACGGTCCGGGTCACTGCGACGAACTGGAGGCGACCCTTGACCCAACACCACGACCTCCTGCGCGAGCGCGGGTGCAGCGTTTACGAGGTCGGCATCCACGCCGACGCGCCTGACATAATGTTCGTCGTGGAGGTGTGGGACTCACAAGAGGCGCACCGCCGCTCGCTCGAACACCCCGAAGTCCAAACGTCGATCGCGGTCGCTCGACCAATTCTGTCGGGAGAGTTCGGCGGTTTCCGGTTCGACGTAATCGGCTCACCCCTTCGCGAGGCTTAAGCAGTAGCCGATAGCCCGTCCGTCCGTTTGCCGATCGACCACCAGGTTCCCGGGCGTCGCTTGAGGGCGTGCCGGGTCGCGCCGTGGCCTAGGGTGTTGGGCGGATGCAAGTGATAGAAGTGCCAGCATGATCCTCCCGAAGGTCCGAGACTCTCGCTTTGTGACGTTCCGCCGCGGTGGCACCCTGACCGATTCGGATCACGAGCTTCTGGCTCTTTGGGCGGCATCGTGCGCAGTGCACGTTCTTGACCTGTTCGAGTTGGCTCAGCCTCAGGACCCACGACCGCGTCAGGCGATCGAGCATGCCCGCGCTTGGGTGCGTGGCGAGGTCAAGATGATGCAGGCTCGCGCGGCGGGCGGCCATGCAATGGGCGCGGCCAGAGACCTGCGTGGGGTTGCACGGTATGCCGCGTACGCTGCTGGCCAGGCCGGGGCCGTCGCGCACGTCGCCGCGCACGAACTCGGTGCTGCTGCCTATGCGATCAAGGCCGCACGCGCCGCCGCGCCTGAGGGTGAGGTCGACGCCGCAGGACGACTTGAGTGCCGGTGGCAGCGTGACCAGCTTCCGAAGGCGATTCGCGAGCTCGTACTTGACGACCAGCGGTTGCGGAACGACATCTGCTGGTCAGTGTTTGACTGCTGAGCGCGAGTCGGGCGCCAACACCGCCCATGGAGTGGGCGCCGTGAGCACTCGCCCGGTTAGGGCGGCCGGAACGCCTGTCCCAGTAGCCGATCCCTACTGAAACGGCCCCTGGCTCGAACGGCGCCCAACCTTGTCCTTCCTCAGCTGGGGCGCGTGATCGTGAAGCACATTCTTAGTCGCCGTACGCTCGACGTTGCGTGATGGATGGATGGGACAGTCCAGCGATGAGCACCGAAGGCGCCATGCCACAGTCGACCGCCCAACCCCAACTCTCAGTGCGGAACGGCCGGGCCGCTGTGGACTTCTACAAGGCTGCCTTCGGGGCAGTCGAGGTGTACCGCTTTGGAGGTAGCGATGATCTCGAGGAGGTGGTTGCACAGCTCGCGGTCGGAGACTCCCTGTTCTGGGTCGAGGACGAGTCGCCACCTGCCGGGAATTTCAGCCCGGAGACTGTCGGCGGATCGACGGTGAGAATGCTGCTGATTGTCGATGATCCGAAGTCGGTGCTTGACCGCGCAGTAGTTGCCGGTGCGTCGGAGGTCAACCCCGTCGGCGAAGAGCACGGCTGGCAGTTAGGCCGGATCGATGATCCGTTCGGCCACCGCTGGGAAATCGGGAGGCCGATCAGTGGATGGCCGCCACCGGACGATCATCCGAGAACCGGCTAGAGGCTGACGCCTCGACGCCCGGTCAAGGTTCCTCTTGTCGGTCAAGCCCTGATGAGTTGCAGCTAGCTCGGTCACTCGTCTTCAGGTCGAGCTCGATCGAGCCAGTCGCCGAACAACGCGGCGAGTAGTTCGGGCCGCTCGTGCATGAGCGCGTGGCCGGCGTCCTCGATGACTGCCAGGGTGGCGTGCGGGTAGCGCTCGAGCAATTCGGCCGCGTCGGCGTACCCGACGACCGAATCGCGTCGTCCCGCCACGACCAAGGTCGGCGCCGAGAAGGCGCTCCACCCGACGTCGACCGTCCACCCGGCGAAGATGCGCCCCAGCGCAGCCTCGTCCACAAGCGTCGTACCCGGCGCAACGCCGTCGCGGTAGCGGCGAGCCGTGGCCTGTGTGCGCACGACGAAGTACTCCTCGAACCCCGCCCGCTGTACAGGTTCGAGTTCGTCGTACGCGTTGGCGTCCTGGCGAACCACGTCGTGGCCAGGCACGTTTCGTGACCGCTCGGCGACGGGGCACAACAACGCCAGACCGAGCACCGTGTCTGGTCGCCGTGCGGCCACTCCACGAGCCAGGTAGGCGCCGTAGGAGTGCCCGAGCAGCATTACCGGTGCCGCGCCCAGCTGATCGATGAAATCGCCGAGCAGTGTCACCACATCGTCGTTGCAGGTCAGTCCGTCGGTCGTCGAGAGGCCCATCCCCGGCAGATCCGGATAGATTCGCCGGTATCCCGTGTCGGGAACGATTGCCTCGATCGCCGCCTCGATCTCGCGATGATCAACACCGACACCGTGTAGCGCAACGAGCGGTACGCCGCCGCCGTGCTCGACGTAATGGACCAGGACTTCGTTGATCCGGCACTCCATACCGACACCGTAATGATCCATGCCGACGACACGAGCCGCGCGAGGAATAGCCGGTTGAGGATCGGCTTGCGAGACGCTGCCCTCTCGGGGAGAGGACAGCCTAAGCGGTCCTCACCGGAGGTTCGGGCCGGGATGAGGGAGGAGTCGTGAAGGTGGCGTCAGGTCGTCCGGCGGACCGTGGCGCGACGGTGGCCGGTCCAGAGGAGGGCTCCGAGGAGCAGGACGCTGGCTCCGCTGAGGATGGAGGCTAGGGGCAGGCTGAATGCCAGGGTGATGCAGCCGGTTAGGCCGAGGAGGGGTAGCCAGCGTGGGGGCCGGTTCTCGTCGGGGGTGAGGGTGAGCGCGGAGGCGTTGGTGATGGCGTAGTAGGTCAGGACCGTGAAGGAGGAGAAGCCGATCGCGCCGCGCAGGTCAATGCTGGCCACGAGGATCGCGGCAACGGCGCCGACGACGAGTTCGGCGCGGTGAGGGGCGCCGTGGCGGGGATGGACGGTGGCGAGCAGGCCGGGCAGGTGGTGGTCGCGGGCCATCGCAAAGGCGGTGCGGGAGGCGCCGAGGATCAGGGCGAGCAGCGAGCCGAGGGCGGCGATGGCGGCGCCGATCTGAACCGCCGGGGCGAGCCGGTGCAGCGTGCCTTCCTCGACGACAGCGCGCAGCGGTGCGGTGCTGGCGGCCAGCCCGGCCGGCCCGGCGGCCAGCAGCGCGCACAGGGCGACCAGGGCGTATACGGCCAAGGCGATGCCCAGGGCAATGGGGATGGCGCGCGGAATGGTCCGGGCGGGGTCGCGGACCTCTTCGCCGAGGGTGGCGATGCGGGCGTAGCCGGCGAAGGCGAAGAACAATAGCCCGGCCGCTTGGAGGAGGCCGCGGACACCGGCGCCCGGGAACGGCGTCACGTGGCCGACGTCGGCGTGGCCGCCGGCCAGCGCGGCGATCACGACGACGGCCAGGGTCAGCAGCGTCAGGACGACGATGAGCCGGGTCAGCCATGCCGCCTTCTGGATTCCGCGGTAGTTGACCGCTGTGAGGACGAGCACGGCGAGCACACCGACCAGCCGGATCTGGTTTGGGGCGACGTAGGAGGCGAACGTCAGGGCCATCGCCGCGCAGCTGGCCGTCTTCCCGACAACAAAGCCCCAGCCGGCGAGATAGCCCCAGAAGTCCCCAAGGCGGGCCCGGCCATACACATAGGCCCCGCCGGACTGCGGGTACAACGCGGCCAGCCGCGCCGAGGACGTCGCATTGCAATATGCCACCACCGCCGCGATCGCCAAGCCGATCAACAGCCCGGAGCCGGCCGCCGCGGCGGCCGGCGCGAACGCCGCGAACACTCCGGCGCCGATCATCGACCCGAGCCCGATGACCACCGCGTCGAGCACGCCAAGCCGGCGGGTCAGTGACGGCGGGACCGAGGGTGGGACGGCAACCATGGGCAGACTCATCTCCAATCATTACCAGCGCCGTATCCCACGGCGCAGCTGGCCTTCCCCTGGGACCCGACGGCCAGGACCACGAGGAAACGCGGTCGCCGGGCTCAGCCGTCTGGGGTGCCGTGATAAGGGTAGACCTGGGTTAGATCTCGGCCGGCCAACACGGCGCCAATCTTCTCCGCAGCTGCCACTATGTCCGCGTCGGGGGCGTTGGGCAGGACGTCCTCCCACAGCGCCAGCATCATCCCGGAGGCCTCCAGCAGGCCCAGTGGCCGTGGCATGAACCAGACATGGAAGTGCGCGCCGCCGTCGCCCCAGCGGTAGAGGTGTACCCGGGCGATGTCGCCCTGGCCGCGGATATTGGTCCCCAGGCGCTTCACGGCCGGTCGAAAAGGCTCGAATCCATGGCTCAGCCATACTCTCGCAATTGCTACAAGGTGCAACAAACGTCGCCAGCCGCGGTTAGTCCCGGTGGCGCGACGGCCGTGAGGCGCCAGACAGAGCACCTGAGACATTCTTCGCAGCGGTCGTCAACAGCTCCAGGTATAGGTCGAGCTCGGCCGGCCCGGCATCGGACGGCGGGCCGAAGAGGGTAAGTTGCATCACGACCTGCTGGTCTCCGTCGAACACCGGGACGGTCACATTACGGAGGCGGTAGTGCCGGCTCGAGTCATAGACATCTGCGGGCTCGTGCTCGCTGCCCAATTCTTCGACCATCTGCCGGACCGCTCGGCTCCCATGCGGAGTCAGCCCCCCGAGAGTTGTCTTGTCAACAGTGGCTTCCAAGTTGCGTAGGCTCTCGCTCCAGATTCCAACGGACCAGCCACGCTCACGTACACGATCCAGCAGTGTCTCCAGGTGCTGCCGCTTGGCAGGTGACAGGGAGGCGCCCGCCCGCGCGAACCATTCATCCGTAGCCGACTTAGACCAAGCCACCAACGCCGCCCCCAGTGGGGGAGCAAGCGGCAGACGCTGACCGACCCGGCTAAATGGGCGACCTTCAGCAGGCGTGCCGGCTGTGGCCAGCAGGACGATCTCGCCGCCCACCGCACTAGAGGCCAGACACTCCACCTGGGTTCGCTTGGCCAACTCCTCCATGAAAGGCCGTGCTACGTCAACCAGTCGCAGATGCTCGACAAGGTCAGGCTCACTCGCGGCGGCGAGGGACAAGGGTGCGAACCGCCCGTACCCGCCCTGAAAGAACACCAGGGGCAAAGATGCCCCCGCCGCCTCCAAGAACGTCACCCGCCCCACAATGATGTAATGGTCGCCGGCATCATGGACCGCATCCACTGCGCACTCGATCCACGCCACTGCGCTGTTGAGCCGCGGGAAACCGCTAGCGGACAGCGTCCAGTCAAGGTCCTCGAACTTGCGCTGACCTACGGCTGCGAAGTAGCGGGACACCGACTCCTGGTGCGCCCCCAGCAGGTTCACGCAGAACCGTCCGCTCCTCACGACCTTGGTGGAAGTGCTGGACTGCTTTCCCGGCAAGAACGCCACCAGCGGTGGTGACAGCGACACCGAGGTGAAGGATCCAACGGTCATCCCCACCGGGGCGCCTGTCTCGTCACACGAGGTGACCACGGCGACGCCCGTCGGGAAGTGACCCAGCACGTGGCGGAACTGCTGCGGATCGATGGACTCGGACATGCCACCTCCTCGTGACTGTATGTCTGCCACCAGGTTTCACGAGCTGCCGGAGACGGTCCCATCTACTCGGCGGCGCGTCATCTCCGAATCTGGACCGGCGCCTGCGATTTCCTTGTCCAGAGCCGTTGGCCCGGCACTCAACCGTTTTGATCGGAAGTTGCAGATAAGACGAATAAGACCCACCAGTGTGGATGAGATGCTGTCCGCTGTTCTGGGGACGCAGTCGGGGACGCCAGGCATGATGGCCCCCAGCGCGTTGTGCGTGCTGATCACCAGACGGAGGCCTTGCGTCGTGCCGGGAGGTCCGGCTGGACGGGTGTCCCGGTTCCGTCGCCGACGCGGATGAGATCAAACGTAGTGGCTACAGCGGTGGCGGTCCTGTGACGAATCATGTAGTCCTCTCCGGTTCTCTCGCGGGACCCACATCGCCCTGCACTCCCGGAACTAACCATTCGTACCTTTCGGCAGGTTAGAATCCTGCGCTGACCGCGACCACTTGTCAAGGGCCTAGGATGCCTTCACTTGCGCTCCTCGACGCTGATCAGCAGTCGGAGACCTTCGGGCGGTGCCATGGCGTCGGCGTCGATCCCGCAGTGCTGCGCAGTCCTGCGGTCGACCCAGAGCGGCTGGCGCAGATACGGTGGTGTCGCCGGCGACGGACACCCACGGCCACCAGCGGGTGGCAGTGATCACTGGTCGGCGACGCCAAGCTTGACGGGGGCGCCATCAGGAAGGACGTGCTCGACCGCCGCGGACAGCCGCCCTAAGCAGCCGTCCACCAGCCGGATTCGGCGTCGCCCCTGTGGGCCGCGACGGCCGCCTTGACGCGCTCCTCGTCGCCGAGTCGGATCGCCGCCACCAGTTTCTCGTGCACGACCATCCGCTCGGCCAGATAGTCGCCCGAAGTCGAGGACGTCTCAGGGTCGGCCCGGACCGACAGCTCCGCGACGCAGCGGATCAGGGCGACGTACATCGCACGGGCGAGATCGTTCGGGGTGACCGCAGCGATGCGCTCGTGCAGTGACCAGTTGGCATGCAGGAACTGCTCCAGATCATGATCGAAGCGCCGCATCACGTCCAGGCACATCTCCAGGTCC
>NZ_JAEKNS010000009.1:0-22449 GCF_016464765.1 Candidatus Aeolococcus gillhamiae
GTTCGAGAAGACGTTGGTGACCTGCTTGCCAACAACGGTGAGGATGACGATGACGACGACGGCGATGAGGACGAGGATGAGCGCGTACTCGACCATACCCTGGCCTTCCTGATCGTCCTCGTTGCGAACCATGAGCTCGCGGAGTCGCAGATACAGATTGCTAAGCATTTCCGGTTTCACCTCCTTTGCATTGGGATCGTGTGTCGATTGATGCCGGTTCAATTGCCGGCGACCTCCCGAACTATGACCCCCGAATGTTCCACCGGGATGGACAGTCTGCGAAGGGATCGTAACAAAGCCTCGTACATCCGGAACCCGACTTTTCCCCGCGCCCGCTTAGACTCTTGACGATGACCATAGAGGCAGCCGCGCCGCGTTTTCGCACCTCGTCGACCGACACCATCCGCCTGCTGATCTTCGGGCGATTCGTGCCCGCGACGTTCTTCGCGGTGCTCGGTTACCTGCAGTTCCAGCGCCTGGCGAGCAACGTGCGTGGCCTGCCCAGGCCGGTCGATGCGCTGGCGGTGATCAGCGGGCCGCTCCCGGCGGCGCTGTACCTGCTGTTCTGCGCGATCCCGGTGTTCATCTACATCGGCAGGCCGGCGCCGCGCGCTCGTGACGGCAGGTGGCTTCCCCGCGCGGCCGGGCTCACAGGCACAGTGATGCTGCTCGTCGTCGGCGCCCTTCCGCAGGGTGCGCGCCTGTACTCCCCGCCGCCATGGTTGGGCGGCGTCTCCACCGCGCTCTCGGTGGTGGCGTTCGCTCTGGCCGTCTACGGTCTCCTGTACCTGCGCCGCAGCCTCAGTATCATCCCCGAGGTGCGACGCCTGGTCACCGGCGGACCCTACCGGGTGGTGCGCCATCCGCTCTACGCCGCCGAGATCCTGGCCGCGTGCGCCTTCGTGATGGTCAACCCCGGCGCGCTGGCGGTGGCCATGCTGGCGCCCTTCGTAGCCACACAGCTGCTGCGCTCGCGCTTCGAGGAGAGTCTGCTCACCGCGGCGTACCCGGAGTACCGCGACTACGTGCGCCACAGCCGGCGCCTCGTCCCGTTCCTCTGGTAGACGTCGTGGTGGGGTGGCGGAACGCCGTGGGGACCCCCGTATACTCGAATGAAGGTCCCCTTCCAATGTGTAGTGCTGCAGGAGTCCCGCGCGCATGAGCCGCCGCGTTCTAGTTGTCGATGACGATCCGCGCCTGCTCCACATCGTGGCCATGTATCTCGGCATCGAAGGCTACGACGTGGTCATCGCCGCCAACGGCGAGGAGGGCCTTGCGGCGGTCGCCAAGCAGGCCCCCGATCTGATCATCCTCGACATCATGATGCCGGGCATCGACGGCATTGAGACGTGCCAGAGGATCCGTGCCGACCCCGCCACCGCATCCATCCCTGTGCTGATGTTCAGCGCCCTCTCGGGCGACGAGGACGTGGAGCGTGCCCGGATGGTGGGGGCCAACCACCTGATCACCAAGCCGTTCAACCTCGTCGGCCTGGGCTCGGTGGTCAAGTCGTTCTTCGCACCGGACCACCCCGTCGCGGTCTGAGGTTTCCGTAGTCGCAGGACCCGCGTACGCGCCGGTCGTTGCTAGAAGTGGAGCGAAACCTGTGTCCCGTCCTCGAGGTGCGTGGTCAGGTCGGTGGTGGTCAGCGGGGCCACTGCGGCACGCACAACCGGCACTGCGCCCACTGCCCGGCCTGACAGCGCAGCGCCGTGGATGGCGTTGGCAGCCACGTCGCGGGACTCCGGCACGGTGTTGCCGGGACCCGGATGGGCGGCTCCCACGGCGAGTGCGACCGTGAACAGGACGAGTGCCTGGAAGAGCCCGACCGCGGCACCGAGGAATGTGGCTGCGACGCGGTCGAAGGCGATCACGGCGACGCTCTTGAGCCTGTCCTCGAAGACTCGTCCGAGTACCTCGAAGAGGATCACCACCACCACCACGATGGCGACGAAAGCCCACGCGTTGGCATAGATGTCGCCCTTGCGGAAGACCGCCGCCACGCCGTTGCCCATGTAGTAGGCGGCCAGGAAGCCGACGTAGAGGCCGACCAGCGACACCACGCGCCGAAGCGTGCGTGTGCGCCAGCCCACGATGGCGTTGACCACGATCAGCACGACCAGCAACAGGTCGGCGCTCAATTGGGGAACGTTGTTGTCGAGGGCTGCGATCATGCTGAGGTCAACCTGTGGTGGAGTGCGCGGGTCGCTCCCACGTCAGTGGAAGCTCTTGCTGACCTGGATGACGGCCGGGCCGAGCAGGACGATGAACAGCGTCGGGAAGATGCAACCAATCATCGGAATCAGCATCTTGATGGGGGCCTTCTGACCGGCCTCTTCCGCGCGCTGGCGACGACGCCTGCGAATCTCCTCTGACTGGATGCGCAACACGTTGGCGATGCCCACACCGAGCTGTTCGGACTGGATGATCGCCTGAAGGAAGTTGTTGAGCTCCTCGACCTTGTTGCGCCGGCCCATGTCGTCGAGAGCCTCCAGGCGCGGGCGGCCGAGGCGGACCTCGTTGAGCACCTGGTTGAACTCCGACGCGAGGACGTTGCGGTACTTGTCGGTGACGCGGGCGAGGGCGGCGTCGAACGCCAGGCCGGCCTCCACGCTGATGGTGAGCAGATCGAGCGCGCTGGGCAGCGCCAGGAGAATCTCCTTTTGGCGCTTCTTGATCTTGCGCGCGATGGTCATCGACGGGACCAGGTAGCCGAGCACCGCGCCGGCCACCGGTGCGAGGTATGAGGTGGGCGGGGTCAGCGAGACCAGGACGACGAGGCCGATGCCGAGTGCCACGCCGATCACCATGGCGATGACCTGCAGAGCCACGAAGCCTCCGGCGGTGAGGCCGCCGGGACGGCCGGCGAGGTTGAGCTTCTCCTGGATGGCCTGCTGCTGGCCACCCTGCATCCGGCGCGACATGATCTTGCCCAACTTGTCGAAAACGGGCTTGATCACTCGATCGGTGAAGGGCAGGCTCAGCTCGGCCTCGCTCAGACTGAGCACCTGGCGGCCGGTCTCGTTGAACTGCGAAAGGCGGGCCTCGAGCAGGTCGGCCTGGGTGGCCGTGGACTTGTTGGTGAGCCCGAACACAATGAAGCTCACGGCCATGAAGGTGAACAGTGCGGCGACGGCTCCGAGCAACACGTCAGACTTCGATCTTCACGATTTTCTGGATGGCGGCGGCACCGATGGCGATGGAGAAAATGCCGATGCCGAGCAGGATGTGGCCGAGCGTCTCGGTCAGCATCGGACCGAAGTACGAGGGCGACAGCATCTCCAGCACGCCGGCCAGGCCGAAAGGCAGCAGGGTGATGATGATTCCCGAGACGCGCGCCTGGGCGGTGAGCGTACGGATCTCGCCCTGGATGCGCACCCGCTCGCGGATGGTGTAGGCGATGGTGTCGAGGACCTCGGCGAGGTTGCCGCCGACCACGCGCTGGATCTGCACGGCGGTCACCAGCAGGTCGAAGTCCTCCGACTTGTTGCGCTGCACCATGTGGTGGAGTGCGTCGTCAACGTTGATGCCGAGGGCGATTTCGCGCACGGCCCGGCCGAACTCCTCGGAGATCGGCGGCGACGCGTTCTGGGCGACCGAGGCAAGCGCCTGGGCGAACGAGTAGCCGGCCTTGAGCGCGTTGCTGAGCAGGGTGATGGTGTCGCCGAGCTGGTTGTTGAAGGCTCGGGTGCGCCGACCCTGGCGGAACTTGAGGAACACTCCGCTGAGCAGCCAGGCGGCCACCGGGCCGACCAGCAGCATCACCGGCGTTCCGAAGCGCAGCGCGAGCAGCACACCCAGTGCCACGCCGGCGCCTGCCACGGCGAGGACCCACTCCGACGACTTCAGCTTGAGGTCCGCCTTCTGCAGGTCGTCGGCGAGCTTGCCGGTGTGCGAGGAGCGCGCCAGCAGCGGAGCGATCGCGGTGCTCACTACCTCGATCAGGTCGCGGATCGGGTTGCCGGTGCGCACCCGCGGGGCGGCAACCTCGGCCGGCCGGCCGTACTGGCTGAGCCGGGCGGCGACGCGGTCAGCCTCGGTGACCCGCCGCCCAGCTGCCCAGACGGTGAGCGACATGACCGTGCCGGCCGCCAGGACCGCCGCTGCGATCGCCGGCAGGGTCAGCGTCATCGTCGTTCCCCGTGGTCAGAAGGCCTGATGATCATTGCGCAGCCTCAGTGCTGGAAGAGGCTGTTGAGCAGCTCCGGGGTGACCGGGGTGTCGGCGCCCAGCGCCAGCGGAGTCCCGGTGCTCGACTCGTAGTTGGGCTTGTCGAAGCCGTTGGTGGCGTCGCGCTTGCCCCACTCGGCCTGCGGACGCAGCACGTACTTCAGGATCGTCTCGCCGCCAGGGGCGTGCGAGGTGATCAGCGCGGTGAGGATCTCCGCCTGGTTGCGCGGCAGCTCGACGACATACGAGTTGACCGCGGCGGATGCGCCGGCCGCGGCCGCACCGGTCGAGGCGCCGGCACGCAGCACGCGCACGTCCTGGAACGAGTAGCGCACGCCCGGCTTGTTGCCGGGGTCGACGAGGATGTCGATGTGGTCCTCAGGCTGGATGTAGTAGCCGACGGACATCAGCTCACCAACCAGGGTGGAGTTACCGCTCACACCCGCCGGGATCGCCAGGGCGACGTAGCCCTTGGTGATGTCGAGGTGCGTCACCACGCCGGTGCCGGGCGTCCCGGCGGTTGCCGACGCAAACAGCGAGGCGGTGAGCGGAATGTTGGCGCTGAGCGTGACCGGGGCTATCTTGCCCGCGGCCTGGGCTGGATCCGTGAAGCTGTCCTGGGGGAAGGTGCCCTGCGCGAGCGGCGCCAGGGTGAGCAGGTCGGGAGTGATCGAAGTCCCCGCGGCGATCGAGGACTTGGCCACGACGACGTTGGCGGTCGGCACGTTGTTCTTGCTGACGGTGCCACTGACCGCAAAGAGCACCGCGGCCGCAGCGGCTGCGGCCAGCACGATGCCCACGATCAGGAACACCCGGTTCTGCGGCTTATTGGGCTGAATGGCCAACGTCAGTTTCCCCTTGATGCGTTGTCGTGTTGTGGTTGCGCTGCATCCATGTGCGCTTGATGACGCGCTCTTCGTGTCGTGCAAGGAGTTTCGCCGAGGATCAGGCGTCCGGTGTCGCCGTCCGGTAACAAACCCATCGACTCTCCGATCCGGTTCTGACGCCGGGTCATGAAGGATGAGACCGCGGCTACTCCAGCCGACCGGTGCGCTGCGCGTTCATCAGCATGTTGAGCACGTCCTCGCGGTAGGGCGCGATGGCGGCGATCCGCCGGTACACGCGCAGCGCGTCGTTGTCCTCACCACGAAAGCGATGCTGGCGAGCGATGCGCTCCAGGTAGGACACTGCAAGCTCGGTGTCCTGGTTGTCGATGCAGATGTCCGCGAGACGGCTGAGCGGCTTCTCGTACACCGGGTCAGAGCGCGCCGCAGCCAGGTAGCAGTTGAGCGCTGCGTTGGACTTGCCCAGCGCACGGCAGCGGTCGCCGGCGTTCATCGCCAGGTCGGCAACGGTGCGTCCCCCGGTTGACTGCGCGAGCTCCTGGAGAAGGGCGGCAGCCTCATCGCAGCGCTTGCGACGCAGGCGCTCCTCGATGCGCCTCCGGATGTCGGACAGCGCGCTGTTGTTCTCGAAGGGGTCGTCCTCGACCGGTGCCGCGATCACCGATGGAGCGCCGCGGCGGGGCGACCGTGGCTCGCCCTGACGGCGCACGCCCCAAGTGCGCGGCTCGGCATCCCCGCCCTCCGCGGCGGCGGCGTCGAACTGCGGCACCTCCCGGGCGGGCGCCGGCGTGACCGACTCGGGGGTGGGGACAGGCTGGGCAGCGGCCGGCTGGGCCAGGACATTGGCCACGGGCGCAAGGGCAGGCTGAACGGTGGCCACCGACGGACCGGGACTGGGTACGGGCGCCTCCGCCGGCCTCGCCTGCGGCGCGGCCGCCTCGGGCGCGGCCGGCTCGAGGGAGGCGCCTGTGGGCCGCCAGGCGAGGAACTCGGAACCGGGCCGGTCCGTGCCCGCTGCGCCCGGCCGCGCCGGGGCGTGGGCGGCGGCGGGCTCGTCCGCGCTGAACAAGGGCATCTCCAGCCGTGCCTCTTCGTCGCCGGTGCTCCGGTGCGCCGGCGCGTCCTCGACGATGTGGAAGCCCGCCCGCGGCGCGACGAAGCCCGCATCCACGGTCAGGGCGGGACCATCCGCGGCGAGGGAAGGGTTGTCGTCGACGGCGGCTGCCTCGGAGTCGGAGTCGGAGTCGCAGTCGGTGAGAGTGCTCTCGACGGTGACCGGCTCGTCCGACGGGGTGAACTGCCAAGCGGGCACGTCGACGGCTTCCGCCTCGGCCGGCTCGATCGCCTCCGGTACATCGGAGGCGATCACCTCGTCGTCCACGAGGTCAGCCGATGCGGGATCCGCCGGGCGGCGCTGCCTGCGCCGCAGAGCAAAGCGGCGCCGCGAGGCGGGGAGCCGGGAGCTGGCGGGGTCATCGACGGCGTCCTCGAGATCAACGTTCCCGGCCTCCGCAGAGGCCTCGCTCTCCATGGTCACCAACTCCGGCACGGTCGCCTCGACGGCCGGTGGCGGCAGCTCAGCTGCATCCCCGCTCCGCGACCTCGACGCGTGGCCGAGGGCGGCCACCTCCTCGGCGCCGACCATGGCACTGTTCGGGTCGCTGGCGGGCTGGGGGACGACCGCGGCGGCCGTTTCCAATGGCCGCGCCGCGTCCAACGCGAGCAGGTACTCGTACACCGTGCGGCGCAGGCGTCGAGCGAGCTCCTGGCTGGAGGGACTGCCCGCTCGCGATGTGACCGCCTCGACCTCCTGGATGGTGTCGAGGAGGTGCTTCTCGTCCAGCCGCTCGGTCGCGATGGCCATCTCGAGGCGCGCCTGGAGCAGCTCGGCCACCTCGGGGACGTCCGCCGCCAGCGTGGATGCGGCATCCTGCCATCCATGGCGAAGAACGTCGAGGGCCTCGTTGGTCGCGATCACAGTCTGTGCCTGCCTCCAGCGCGCATGTCCCGAAATGTGGCGGATAGCGTCCGGTTGCGCCGCCATGGTCCGGTCACGGCGCGGTCACGAGGCGGTGCGAGCGTTTTCCAGCCGCTTCGCCATTCTCAGCCGAGCCCGGCAGACACCCCGACACCGGCGCGCAACGAACCTGTGAAGACTCTCATCCCGGCGGCGGGTTTGACCCGGCCGCGCAGCGCGGATAATGCCTTCAGAACGCCCACACATCGAGGCCTATGATGCCCAGCTTCTTCCCAGCCGCACGCGAGAACATCGCGGTTCCCGACAACCGCAAAGGGCAGATCGTCTTCAAGTGGCCGGACCTCAACATTCGGCGTTTCAGCAACGCCATCGTCGCCCCGGACGAGGTGGCGGTGTTCATGTACCAGGGCGAGGTCAAAGGCACTCTTCCGCCCGGCCGGCACCGCCTCGACGCCACCGAGATCCCCTTCCTCGGGCTCTTCGCGGACCACCTGACCGGCGGCAACCTCTACCGCGTCGAGATCTACTTCGTCGGCGCCCGCGAATACCCAGAGTTGAAGTTCGGGGGCCGGGTCGACAACGTCCAGG
This sequence comes from Candidatus Aeolococcus gillhamiae, assembly GCF_016464765.1. Classification (NCBI taxonomy): domain Bacteria; kingdom Bacillati; phylum Candidatus Dormiibacterota; class Candidatus Dormibacteria; order Candidatus Aeolococcales; family Candidatus Aeolococcaceae; genus Candidatus Aeolococcus; species Candidatus Aeolococcus gillhamiae. The sequence goes on from NZ_JAEKNS010000009.1 coordinate 7,582, forward strand.
ACCCGGTGACCGGGCTGGTTGTGTCCCTCGGCGTGTACGGGGAGTACTCGCTGAAGGTCGTCGATCCGTCGAAGCTGCTCACCAACCTGACGGGGACGGTGGACGTCACCAACAACGACGCCATCACCGACTGGGTCGCCCAGCAGCTGCTCAAGGTGCTGCGCACCGACGTCACCCAGCACGTTGTCGGCAAGGGCTGGCCGATCCTCGGCCTCGCCGCCTACGTCCCCGAGGTGGAGGCCGACGTGATCGCCCTCTCGGCAGAGCAGCTCGCCTCCTACGGTCTCGCCGTGGCGCGGATGGGGAACTTCACCATCAGCCTCGGCGACGAGGACGAGGCGCAGCTCAAGACCCTGGCACGCGACACCGCCTACTCGCGGCTCGCCGGCTCCTTTCAGCAGTACGCGGCCGGTGAGCTCCAGCTCGGCGCCGGCCAGGGCATGGCCCAGGGCGGCCAGGCGCTCAGCGGAGCCTTCCTCGGCGCCGGTCTCGGCCTCGGTGGCCAGGCCACGCAGATGCCGGGGGTTGGGCCCACCCCGCCGCCGGCGCCCGGCTTCGCCGGTGGAGGCGGCGGCTACCAGCCCACGCCCGGTGACGGCGGCGCCGCGTCGGTGAGCTGCCCCGCCTGCGCCACAGGCAACGCCGCGGGGGCGCGCTTCTGCACCAACTGCGGCGCCGCTCTCCCGGCCGCCGAGACCCACGTGTGTGCCGGATGCGGCGCGCCGCTGGCCGCCGGCGCCAAGTTCTGTTCGGCGTGCGGGCGCACCGTGGAGCCGGCTGCCGTGCCGGAGGGGTCGGCCGCACCGACAGCCCAGCCCCCCGCGTCAGAGCCGGAGGCGCCGCCCCCGCCGACCGCGCCCTGATCGGCGCGACGGCGATCGAGCCGTCAGTCCCAGCGGAAGCGCCAGGTGGCGATGGCGAAGGTCACCACGGCCCAGCCTGCGAGCACCAGGCAGTCGAGCGCGATCTCTGAGAGGCCGGCGCCGTCGTTCATCACCCGGTGCATGGCGTCGGTGAGCCACGTCAGCGGAAGGACATGCACAACCGTCTGCAACCAGCCTGGCAGCGTGGTGATCGGGAAGAAGACGCCCGACAGGAACATCATCGGAAACGCCACCATCGACGACAGCCCACGCGCCGCCTCACTCGTGCGCGCGGCGGCGGTCAGGAGGAAGCCGATACCGACGAACGCGGCCGTCCCGACCACCATCGGCACCAATGCGACCAACCAGGAACCGTGCGTCTTCGCTTGGAAGACAAGGATGCCGAGAAGGATGAGCACGAGCAGCTGAAGGGCGACGATCACCGCTCCTCCGGTGATCTGCGCAGCCAGAATCTGCGCCGGTCGCAGTGGCGTCGCTCGAAAACGGCGCAGGACCTTGCGCGCACGGAGATCTGCCAAGCCGATGGCGACGTAGTTGATGCCGCTCTGCAGGATGATGTAGGCGATCATCGCCGGCAGGAAGTAGTCGATCGCGGTCACCACGTTGACCGACGCCGATCGCGGTATGGCGAGGCTGACCTGGGGCGCGCCCTTGGAGGCGAACCCGTTGAGCACCTGCCCCAGGATCTGGTCAGCGATGGATGCGGTTGTCGACGTCTGGCTGCCCTGGTAGGGCACGACCTGCATAGGGGGCGCACTCGGGCTGGTGAGCGCAGCCCCGAAGCCGGTCGGGATGTCGACGACGACGGCGACGTTGTTGTTCTTCAGCCGGGTGATCTCGTCGCTCTGCGATCCCTGTTCTACGGTGATCCCGTTGATGTGGCCCAGCGCGGCGATGAGCTGCTGCGACTGCGCTGAGTGATCGGCGTCAACCACGCCGTAGGTGATGCTGAAGTTGTTGCCGCCGAAGAGCAGGCCGAAGATGACCATGAAGAGCACGGCAAGGCCGAGGGTAAAGAACAGCGCGATCCGGTTGCGGAAGCTGGAGCGAACCTCGTTGAGGGTCAGCGCCCGAAAAGCTCTCACGTGCGCAGGCTTCGCCCGGTTAGCGCGATGAACACGTCCTCGAGTGTGCCCTGACGTACGCGCAGGTCGCGGATGCCGGCCGCGGTGTCCTGGTCACCGCGGAGGAGCCAGTGCCCGTCGGGGTTGAGCAGCTCGCGAAGGACCCGTTCCGGAGCGCGCGTCGACACCGCGACGCGCCCGTCGACGGCGACGCTCTCGACGCCGACGAGGGCCGCGAGCGCGGCCTCGTCGACGCCGTGGGGCGCGTCGAATTCGATGGTGGTCCCGGGCGCGTGCGCGGTGATGAGGTTCTGCGGAGTGTCGAGGGCGACGATGCGACCGTGGTCGATGACCGCGATGCGCGAGCAGAGCCGCTCCGCCTCCTCCATGTAGTGGCTGGTCAGCACCACCGTCTTGCCGCGCGAGCGAATGCCCTCGATGACGTCCCAGATGTTGAGGCGCGCCTGGGGGTCGAGCCCGGTGGTCGGCTCGTCGAGGAAGACGACGTCGGGATCGTTGACCAAGGCGAGCGCGATGGACAGCCGCTGCATCTGCCCGCCGGAGAGGTCGCTCGCGTAGGCGTCGGCCTTCTCCTCGAGGTCAAACTCCTTGATCAGGTCGGCGGTGGGGCGCGCCGTCGGGTACAGCGCGCCGAAGAGGTCGATGGCCTCGCGCACCTTGGTGTACTCCGGCAGTGCGGTGGCCTGGAGCTGCACGCCGATGCGCGCCTTGATGGTGCGCGCCTGGAGAACAACGTCCGACCCCAGCACGGTCGCGCTGCCCGAGTCCGGGATGCGCAGGCCCTCGAGCATCTCCATGGTCGTGGTCTTGCCTGCGCCGTTGGGCCCGAGCATGCCGAAGACCTCGCCGGTCTCCACCTCGAAGCTGATGTCGTCGACAGCCACCACGTCGCCGTAGCGCTTCACCAGTCCCCTGGCGGTGATCACAGGCATGGCGGCGAGTATGGGGTTAAAAAGAAGAGCACCGCGACCCTCTCGGTTCGCGGCGCTTCTTGGGGAGGGGGATCCTGTCAGCGATCAGTGGTGATCGCAGGCAGATCATCGCGAAGACGAGTCGCGGACCGTCGCACGGCGATGTGCCGCGGCGTGGTGTGGTTGTAACGCAATGGTGGTGACGCCACGGACCGTGACCTTACGGCGTCGCTGCCCGAGATGCCGCGCTCGGACGTGGCGTGGCCAGGCCGAGCTCGGTGACAGTCTGGCGGTGAGTGAGTAGCAGCGCGTCGTCGAGGCGCGTGCCTCCGTTGCGGCCGCGCACCACGAGCCGGTCGACGAGGTTGTCGACGCGCCATTCCACGGTGAGCTCGACGACGACTGTCCCGTCTGACGCGGTGACGGTGCGCGTGGTGGCGTGGGCGGCGTCGCCGAGTGCGCCCGTCGAGGCGGCCCTGGCCCCGGCAACCGCGTCGAGCCGAGCAACGTCGGCGCTGTAGACGGTCGCCGCACCCGCGGGGGAGGCGAACTCCTCGACGCTGTCGCGGACCTGGAGAGGCCCGTTGGCCTCGGCCAGGCTGCCCGCGGCGCGGAAGAACTCCTCGCCCGAGCCGGCCAGGAAACCGGCGGCGTTGAGCTGCTGTACCACGCCGCTGATCGTTCCGGCGACATCGGCCGCGGTCAGCGGGTGCGGCGATGTGCTCAGCGCGAAGTCCGGCGACACCATCTGGTCGATGGTCAGCAGATACGTCGACGGCTCACCGCGCAGCACAGTGGGCGCGGCTGCCTGACCACAGGCGGCGACAACGGTCACCACGCACGCCGCCACGCCCCACCTCAATCGCACTCAGCTCAATCTTGGCGGATTGCGGCCACGATGCTGGTCCGCGCCACGCGGATCGCGGGCACGATGGTGGCGATGACACTGCCGCCGATCACAGCACTGACCACTGCGATCACGGCGATCAGGGGGAAGGCGAAGCTCGGTGTGAAACCCGGCGCCGAGACCGCCCGAAGCATGCCCACTACGATCGCGCAGCCTGTGGCCACCCCCAGGATGGCACCGCTGGCGGCGAGGACCACGGCCTCGGTGAGTACCAGCCGGCGGGCGCCGCCGCGGTCGAGGCCGACAGCGCGCAGCATGCTGAGCTCCCTGGATCCCTGGCGGATGTTGACCAGCAACGTGTTGACCACGGCGATCATCGACATCACCAGCGCCACGATGGAGATCGCCAGCAGGAGGCCGAGCGAGTGTTGCAGCGACCGCTCGGCGCTGCCACGGATGTCGTCGACGGTCACCGCCGAGAGGCCGTACGACGCAGCCGAGCCGATCACCGCCGATGCGTTCCCGGTGGTCTGCACGTCGAGGTCGTCGAACCCGCCCGCGGTGTCGCCGAAGTAGTGCACCGCGACATTGCGGTCCATGATCAGCGACTCCTCGCCATTCCCCGCCGGGAACGAGTGCTCGACGATGCCGGCGACAGCGAACGGCACGGTGCCACGGGCAGTGACCAGGTCCACAGACGAGCCGACCAGCCAGCCGTGGGCAACCGCGAACCCGCGCGGGGCCAGGACCGCCGGGCCGTTGTTCACTGCACGGAACGCGTCGGCGCGGGCCGGGGTGGTGACGTCGAGGCCGCCGCCGCTCTCGTACGCGGGGGTGTCGATGGTGGTGACTCCCAGGACCGAGCTGCCGCTGGCGACGGTGAGGAAGCGCAACGGCAGGGCCTGGCGAACGCCGGGCGAGGCGGTGATGTTCGCCTGCACCGCGTAGGTCTGCGCGACCGGGCTGCGCACCACGACGTCTCCGCTGAACAGGTGGGAGACCCAGGCGTTGCCGCCGGAGATGGCCCCGGAGGCGAGCGCGCTCACCGCCACCGCGCTGGCCACCGCGATGGTGAGACCGCTGAGCGTCAGGGCGGTGCGATTGCGCCGGCGCACCAGGTTGCGCGTCGCCGCTCCCGACTTGGAGCTGAACGCCGAGACGACGAAGCCGACCACGCGCGCGGCCCAGGGCGCCAGCAGCGGCAGGGAGCAGAGCACACCCGCGAGGACAAGCACGGTCCCGACCGCGGCCGCATTGCCGTCGCCGACGATGAAGAGGAGAGCCCCCACCGCCAGGAAAGGCGGGGCGAGCGCGATCGGAAAGGTGGCGATGTGCTCGCGCTCCGAGCCCGGATGCGGGCGCAGGCCGGCGAGGATCGGGTGGCGTCCGCTGGCGACCGCCGGGACGGCGGCGCCGAGCAGGGCCGCGGCCGCTCCCACCAGGACGGCGAGGAGCACCTGCCATCCGTTGACGCCCAGCGCCGGCGACGGCAGATCGGCGGGGGTGAGGTGGGACTCGAGGAAGGCGGCGAGGCCGATCCCGGCGCCGACACCGACAGGGACGGCGGCGACGGTGAGGATGGCCACCTCGACCATGAAGACGCGGAACACCTGCCGGGAGGAGGCGCCGGCGGCGCGGAGAAGCCCGGTCTCGCGACGGCGTTCGCTGGCGGCCAGCGCGACACTGTTGGCGGTGGCGCCGGCGCCGACCACCAGGCTGAGCACAGTGACCAGCACCAGCAGAGGCTGCACCTCGCCCAGTGGCGAACCGCTGCCGGCGAGCGGGTTGGCGGTGGTCACGGCGCTGCCCAGCGCGCTGGTCACCTCAGCGGCGACCTGGGAGACGTCGCTGCCCGGGGTGACCTGGAGCGCGACCATGGCGGTGCGCAAGCCGAGCGGGAACTGGTCGAGCATTGCGTGCTCGGTGATGAAGACACCGTTGCGGCCGAAGCCGCCGAGCCCGCCGCCGTTGCTGAAGCCGACGATGGTGAACGTATCAGGGCCTGTGCCGGTGGTGAGCTGGATCTTGTCGCCGATGCCGAGCGGGGTGCGGTGCTCGGCGACGGCCAGGGTGGCGGCCAGGCCCTCGTCAAGCACCACCTCGGAGGAGCTGTCGGCCGTGGGGACGCGGCCCGCGCCGAGCGAGAGCGGCCGCAACGCGACACTATCGCCGCGAAGCGCCAGGATGTTGACCGTGGTTCCGTTGATATTGGCGCTGCTCAGCCGGGCGACGACACGCTTCTCGTAGAGCGGAACGGCGGCGCTGACGCCGTTGAGATTGGCGAGCAGGGCCACCTCATTGGCGGTCAGGCCAGCGCCCGCGGTCACCCGCACGTCTAGGCTGGAGCCACCTGCGGACGAATGCGCGGCAGCCTTCGACTCGGAGTCGAGGCCGCTGATGGTGATCGACACGCCGAGCACCACCGCGATGCCGAGCGCAACCGCGATGCTGGTGAGGAGCGCGCGCAGTGGGCGGCCGCGGATGGCGCGCCGGGCCAGCGCCCAGGGCAGGCTCACAGGTCGAGCTTGCCGAGCCGCTCGACGAGGACGCCGACGGCTGCGGGCGCGCCGGTCTCGGTGCCCTGGGTGAGGGCCAGCTCATCGACGATCTGGCCGTCGCGCATCACCAGCACGCGGTCGGCGTGTGCGGCGACGCGCGCGTCGTGGGTCACCAGGACGGTGGTCTGCTGCTGGCTGCGGCAAAGGCGGCCAAGCAGGGCCATGACCTCATGGCCGGTCGTCCAGTCGAGGTTGCCGGTGGGCTCGTCGGCCAGCAGGAGCGCCGGGGCCGCGGCGAGGGCGCGGGCGATCGCCACGCGTTGCTGCTCGCCACCGGAGATCTCCTCGGGCCCGTGCCCCTGCAGCCCGTGCAGGTTGAGCTGGTCCATGAGCAGCGCGACGCGGTCGTTGATGTCCGCGTTGCTGACCCGACCATCGCGGTGGCGCCGCGAGCTCTCGTTGCGCAGCCGCAGCGGAAGGGCCACGTTCTCCGCGGCGGTGAGGTTGGGAAGCAGGTTGAAGAACTGAAACACGAAGCCGATGCGGTCACGACGGAAGGCCGAGAGTGCGCCGTCGTCGAGGTTGTAGAGCGACCTTCCCTCGACCGACACCATGCCTGCGTCTGGCGGCTCGAGACCGCCGAGGATGTGCAGCAGCGTGCTCTTGCCGCAGCCGCTCGGGCCCATGAGCGCCACGAACTCGCCGCGCGTCACCTGCAGCGACACGCCGCGCAGCACGTCGCGCGGCGGCCGGCTGATGCTGTACGTCTTGCGCAGCTCGTCAGCGATGACCACGGTGGTTGCCACCGGGGCGGGAGGGGAGGCGGTGCTCATAGTGTGCGGTCCTCGTCGTTGCGGAAGGTGCGACCGCGCCAAGTGGCGCGCGCCGCCTGCGGCGGTTGATGCGGCATCAGGCGATGAGGTAGTTCTCCAGCACGGACTCCACGGAGTTGAACAACAGTCCCCCTGGAGCCGCGAGCAGGGGCGGGACGCTCAGGTCCGGTAGGGCGGTCGGCGTGGGCACCTCGGTGGCCGCCGGCGTTGGCGTCGCCGTCGGAGCCGGTGTGGGCGTCGGCGTCGGTGCGGTTGTGGGCCCTGACGTCGCCGGCGGTTGCGCCGGGGGCGGTGGTGGTGCGTTGTTGCGCGTCGGTCCACTGGAGGGTCGCGGCGCGGGCTTTGGCTTTGGCGGCGGCGGCGGCGGGGGAGGTGGAGGCGAGCCGGCGAGCTGGGCGAACTCCTCGGAGAACATCCAGACGCCCGTGTGGCTGCCGCCGCCACCCGTCCAGGCGGCCGAGCCGGAGTTGGCGGAGCCGATGCCCAGCGCGGTGAAGTTGCCGTTGAGGATGTTGGCGCGGTGATCGGAGCTGTTCATGAAGGCGGTGTTGATCTGCGATGCGGCGGTGCCCGAGTCTCCGTACGTATTCCAGCCGATATTCTCTCCGGCCGACTGGTAGCGCACCCCGAAAGCCTGCATCATCGAGAAGACGAGCTGGCCACCGCAGTTGAGGATGGGGTGCGCAAAGTAGTTGCGCTGGATCATGTCGACGGAGCGTCCGTTGACCGCGAAGCCGCAGCCGTTGTACCGGCTTCCCTCACCGATGCCGCCGAGAGTCCCGTTTCCGCCCAGGGAGCGAACGCCGTTGCTGGCGCGATCTTGGTTGGTGAGGCTGAAGAGGGCGGAGTCTGCGCCGCCGTCCGCGCGCACCGGCGTGGCGGTGCCGGCGGCGTGCAGTGCGGCGATGCTCACGCCTACGAGCGCCACCAGGTAAGTTGCAGCGGTCACCCTGCGTCGCCACGAACGCGGCGTGAAGATGTCCTCATCATCGGCGCGCACCAGCGCGGCCGTGCGAGTGAGCTCCGCCCAGCGGACGTCGTCGACTGCGCCCTCGGCTCCCGTCATGTGCTGAGGGATACCCCAGCGAAGAGCCTCTGTGCGGTCGCGGTAACGGTTCGTAACCGGGATGTCGGCGATCCGTGGAGCGGCGTGGCCCGCGCGGGCTGTACCGAGCGTCGACAGGCTCGCCTTGACAGGATCGTTGCACGGACCGCGCCGGGTCGCGAGCAGCGCTGGATAGCCTTGGCAGGGCCGCCGTACAGATACTTGGAGTCGCACGACAGGATGTCGCTACTCGACCGCGTGCAGCGCAAAGCTGAAGGTGACGTCGCACGCACCACGCCTGACGTCACCCCGGCCGCCCCCGGGCCGGCTCCCGCGGCCGAGAGCGCGACTCCCGCACGCTCGGACTCGAATGGCTCCAGCGGTGCGGCTAGCGGGTGGCAGGTCCGACATTCGCCTGCACGGCGTGTGGACGCAGCGTCTGCCGAGACGGAGCCCGGTCGCGACCTCGCCGCGGCGCCGGTGAGCACAGCTGTCGCCGAGCCGGGCCCCGTGGCCCCTACCCCCGTGACGCCAACATCCCCTGCACCGGTGGTGGCACCGCGCACCCGACCAGCGCCGCAGTTGATGACGCGCACCGGCGCAGCGCCTGACGGCGGCGAACCGCCTCGCCAGACTTCACTGCTCAACCGCACCGGCATGGGCCGCGGGCCACTCGCCAAGCCCGGCTCCGGCAACATGTACGCGCAGCTGCGCAGCAAGGTTCACAACCGCCTCATCGAGGAGCTGGCCGGGAGCACGGACAGCACTCCGCCGGACCAGGTGCGCCAGCGCATCGGCGAGCTCGTCAATGAGCTGGTGACCGAGCAGAACCTGACCATGACGCGCCAGGACAAGCTGCGCGTCATCGACACCGTCATCGACGACGTGCTCGGTCTCGGACCGCTCGAGGTGCTGCTCGGTGACCCGGAGATCACCGAGATCATGATCAACAGCTCGCGGCAGATCTACGTCGAGCAGCACGGCAAGCTGAGCCTCAGCCCAGTCACCTTCGAGAGCAACGAGCAGCTCATGCAGGTGATCGACCGCATCGTCAGCACCATCGGCCGCCGCGTCGACGAATCCTCCCCGATGGTCGACGCCCGACTCAAGGACGGCTCGCGCGTCAACGTGATCATCCCGCCGCTGGCGCTCCGCGGCCCCACGGTGACCATCCGAAAGTTCGCCAAGGAGGCGTTCACCGTCGAGGACCTGGTGACCTTCGGATCAGTCACCGACGACATGGTGCGCTACCTGAGGGCGTGTGTCCGCGGACGGCTCAACGTCGTGGTCAGTGGGGGCACCGGTTCGGGAAAGACGACCACCCTGAACATCCTTTCCGGCTTCATCCCCGAGGATGAGCGCATCGTTACCATCGAGGATGCCGCGGAGCTCCAGCTGCGCCAGGACCACGTAGTCACCCTGGAAACCCGGCCCGCCAACATCGAAGGTCGCGGCCGCGTGTCGATCCGCGAGCTGGTCATCAACTCCCTGCGCATGCGCCCCGACCGGATCGTGGTTGGAGAGTGCCGTGGCGGCGAGGCACTGGACATGCTCCAGGCCATGAACACAGGCCACGACGGCTCCCTGACAACGCTCCACGCCAACAACCCGCGCGAGTGCGTGGGCCGCCTCGAGACGCTCGTGCTCATGGCCGGTGCCGAGCTGCCGTCGCGGGCGATCCGCGAGCAGATCGGCTCAGCGGTGAACATCATCGTGCAGCAGTCGCGCCTCCGTGACGGATCGCGCAAGGTGGTCAGCATCACCGAGGTTCTCGGCTGCGACGGTGGCGACGTGCAGCTCCGCGAGATCTTCACCTTCCGCCAGGAGGGCATCGATGAGGATGGCAAGGTGATGGGCGCCTTCACCCCGACCGGTGTGACTCCGCACTTCCTCGAACACCTCGCCAGCGAAGGCGAGCCGCTCCCGTTGGAGATGTTCCAGCCGGTGCCTGTCGGCGAGGGCTGAGCCGGGCAAACGGCCTCAGTCCTGGAGACCGTCCCATGACCAACGGGGGATGCGAAGGTCGTTGGGGACGTCGTCAGCGGAATGGTGGTAGCGGGCCATGGTCGTTGTCGTGGCCCACGCGAAGTAGTCGTGAAGCACCTGCGCAAGCAGCCCGTCTTCGGTGCCGACCTCCGTCACGGCCTCGTCGAAACAGGCGATCGCGCGGCGGTTCATCTCCTCGTGCTCTCCATTGCCGCTGTGCATGCGCACCACCGAGGCTTCATCGCCCATGGTGTCGGAGTATGTGGGCGGCCCCCCAAGGGCCTCGCCCCAATACGCCGCCAGACGCTGGCTGTGGTCGGGATGAAACCCGTGGCTGAATGCGTGGCTGACCACGTCGTCGGCCATGACCCGGCGATGCCAGGCGGCCGCCAGGCGACGCATGCCCAGGTGGCCACCTGCAGCCTCGTACACGGTCTGCATTCGTCAACTGTGGCATACCCGATGTGTAGGACACACCGGGGCGGGTAGGCCAGCCGTCCCGAGAGCCGCGCCTACCCCTGGCGCTGCTGCTGCTGAAGAAGTGCTTGCTGGGCCATGAGCTGGCGACGATCGGGGAACAGCTGCGCCAGGCGCGGCGGCAGCGGCACACCCATGTCGAACAACCTGTCGATGATCTTCGGGCGGATGCCGGTGGGGTTGAACTCACCGATGATCTGACCGGTCGACGGATCGGCGCCCTTGGACTCGAACTTGAAGATCTCCTGCATGGTGACGGTGTCACCCTCCATGCCGATGATCTCGGAGATCGCCGTGACCTTGCGCGAGCCGTCCTTGAGGCGGCTCAGCTGGATGACCAGGTCGATGGCGCTGGCGATCTGCTGACGGATGGCCTTGAGCGGCAGGTCCATGCCCGCCATGAGCACCAGGGTCTCGAGGCGCGAGAGCGTCTCGCGCGGGTTGTTCGCGTGGACGGTGGTCAGCGAGCCGTCGTGACCGGTGTTCATGGCCTGGAGCATGTCCAGCGCCTCGCCGCCGCGGCACTCACCCACGACGATCCGGTCAGGGCGCATGCGCAGGGAGTTGGCGACCAGGTCGCGGATGGTGATGCGGCCCTCGTTGTTGACGTCCGAGGGGCGCGACTCCATGCGGCACACGTGCTCTTGGTGGAGCTGCAGCTCGGCCGCGTCCTCGATGGTCACGATGCGCTCGTCGACCGGGATGAAGCTCGAGCACACGTTGAGGAGCGTCGTCTTGCCGGTACCGGTCCCGCCGCTGACCACGATGTTGGCCCTGGCCAGGACGCAGGCCTGCATGAACGCGGCCGCCTCCTGCGTGACGGTGCCGAAGCCGATCAGGTCGCTGACCTGGTACGGGTCCTTGCTGAACTTACGGATGGTGAGGATCGGTCCGTCGAGTGCCACCGGGGCGATGGCCGCGTTGACGCGGGATCCGTCGAGCAGGCGCGCGTCGCACAGCGGTGAGCGCTGGTCGATGCGCCGCCCAACCGAGGAGACGATGGTGTCGATGACGCGGAGCAGGTGCTCCTCGCTGTCGAAGCGAACGTCGGTGAGCAGGATCTTGCCCTTGCGCTCGACGTAGACCATCTCGTGTCCGTTGACCATGATCTCGGTGAGGCTGTCATCGTCGATGAGCGGACGCAGCGGTCCAAGCGCCTCGAGGTAGCGCGGGTCGATGCCTTTGGTGGCGGTGGCGATGCTCACGCTGGGGAGGCTCCTCTGGATTTGGATGGTTGGAGCTGGGGTTGTTCCGAGATTCTCTCCCGCTCCACTTCCGCAGCGACCAGAGGGAACCGGTTCGCGACACGATCTTTTCCAGACGCGACGACGCGCGAGGGTACGATGGGTCGGTCGAACCTACCTGGAGAGCAGACGATGCCGACTGATGCGTCCGCCGGCGACGGCAACGACCTCCCGGTCGAGGTTCCCGAGGACGAGTTCACCTTCGCCGCCCACGACCTGGGGCGAGGACGCGCCCCCGAACAGCTGCAACGCGATCTCGGCTTCGCTCCCTCGCGGACAGTCGACCCCCCCGTGGCCGATCCTTCCGACGACGGCTTCGTGATCCACCAGCCGCAGTCGCCCGCTCCTGCTGCCCCGGTCGACGCGCTGGTGGTCGGCGCTCCCGAGCCGGCGCTGGCCGACGTGCCGCCGCCCGCTGCCCATGCATTCAGGATCAGCTCCGCCACTGCGGTGGCCGCCCCCAGTCCGGCGGCGGAGTTGTGGACCCCACGCGAGCCGGCCACGGAAGCGGCATCCGTGGCACCAGCCACGCCGTCGCGCCGAGGTTGGTCCACGAGGAACAGCGAGCTGGTCGACCGATCTGCGAACGCCACCATGCTCCGCCTGCGTGAAGAGGCCGTCAACGTGAGTTGGAAGGCCGCCTGGATGGCGGTCACCGCTGCCAATCCTCGCCTGCTCCGCAAGCGCGGGACGTCGGCCTCTTAGCGACCGCGGCTGCTGCCGGCGCGCAGCTGCATCGCCTCGTACACGGCATCGAGGGTGGGGCGCTGGCCGGTGCGCAGGAGCTCGGCGACCACGTCGGGATCGATGCCGCCGGGTGCCGCGAGCGCGGCGGCCTGGGCGGCGTCTTCAGCCGCCGCCTTGGCGATGTGAAGCCTGTCCTTGAGTCGCTCGATGCGTGCAACCAGCAGGACGCAGAGTAGCGCCAGGAGAACCGCCACCGCCCCGACCGCGAGCACCGGTTGGGCGCGGACGGTGTCGAGGACGTGCTGCAGGTTCACGCGGTTCGCTCAGACGCCGGTCAGAACTTCGGTCGCCCGGTAATGCATCTCGCGCGCCATGGCTCGCACCACCGCGCTCTCGTGACCGGGGATCTCCATGCTGCTGATGGCGGCGATGGCGGACACGAAGTCGTCGACGCCGGGTCGAGCCGCGCCGATGGCCTCGGCCACGGGCGCGGCATCGTTCTCGCCGAGCCACACGGTGGCGATATCGGTCAGCTCGGCGCGCAACGCATCAACGTCGATGTCCAGTCGAGCAGGCACGAACTCTGTCGCCTCGCGCGCTTCGACGTCGGCCATGCCGTTGGCGTGAGCGTTACTGCTCTCCGAGAGGTCGGCGATTGTGAACACCGCCGGCTCGAAGTGCATGTCAGCGATGGAGAGGTCGGCATCCGCCGGAGTCTCGAGGACCTGAAACACGGGCGGTGCATCGGCCTCTGGCGCGGCTGCGGCCTCTATGTCCGCCTGGGGCGACGCGTCTGGAGACTCCTCCACGTGCGGCTCGACGCCGTTGGTGGCCGGTTCGACCACCGCGACGTCGGCAATCCCGACCGCCGCGCCGGTATCCGCGGCTGCAATCGTCGGGAGCGACGCCGCATCAGCGTTCCGACCGCCTGCCCTGGCCCGGCCCTTTCTGCCCCTGCCCCTCGTCGGCGCAGGGCCGGCATCGGAAGCCGGCTCAGGCGGTGCGGTCTCGGCGGTGGCGACCGGCCCGGAGTCATCCCCCTGGTCACCCGCCGCGCCGGCCTCGTCCACGACCGATGCGGACGTGTAGCCGGTGGGGAGGATGGTGATCGTCTCTGCGGAATGCGGCGGTCCGTCGGTACCCTCGGTTACGGCTGCGTCCGGCTCGGGCGCCGGCGCCTCGGCGGTGTCAGGTGCTGAGGAAACCCCGGCGATGTCGCCGATCACGCTCACACGCGCCTCCGATCCATGGAGAAGGTTGCGCAGCGCCGTCATCGAGGTAACCGGCCACTGCTGGCTCTCGGTGTACACGGCGACCAGCTCGCCCGCGTCGAACAGCGCGACACCAGGGTCAGCGGACACGACCAGCAGCCCGCAGGAACGGCCGGAGGTGCGCACCTCAGCGACGACGTCGTCAGTGTGCAGCCAGCCCGCGGGCAGGCCGGAGCCGAGTCGCTGTGACCGCCACAGCATCGGCAGAGCCGCCATCAAGCGGACGTCTGCGATGCGGTACGCGGTCAGTGTGCCCTCGAGGGAGGTCAACAACGAATGTGCAGCCTGGTCCCCGACCTGGCCTGTCGCGCCGTTCACCCACACTGCGTCGGTGACCTTCCCGCCGGCGATGAGCGCCGCGCCCTTGCAGGTCGGTCCGGAGAGCACCAGAAGGGAGTCCGGCAGGCGCGGGAGGGCGGCCTCGAGGTTGACGACGTTGGCCGCCGCGTCCGTCCACAGGGCTGTCGCCAGCGGTAGCAGCGGAAAGTCGCTGAGCCCGAAGGGCAGTTGGCTGGTCATCAGCGGTGGCCCGGGCGGTTGAGCTGCTGGCACCGCGGCGGGCGCGAACGTCTCCGCCACGGGGGCAACCGCCGGGGACGCCGGGTCGGTCGTTGGTCCGTTGGTGTCGGGGACGGCTTGGCGCCGTTGGAACAGTCCCATCAGGTCCTCCGCGCTGCAGTGGAGCGTGTCATCTGTGACCATGGCGCGCCGCCATGGAGCTACTCGAAATTCGGTCGGCAACTCGTCGAGGATCGCGTTCAGCGCGGCCTCACCAGCGAGCTTGCGGTCATCGGTGGTCTCGAACACGACATGGCTGGGGTGTCCGAACATGAAGAACACGGTTGCGTGCGCGCCCTCCCATTCGATGTCCAGGGCACCGGTGCGCTCGCGGTCGCCGGCGGCGGAGATCTCGCGCAGCATGGTGATATGAGAGGAGGTTGTTGCCATGCGCTGAGTCTCAGTCACCACTCGGCCACGGTCATCGCGCGCGCGTCACCGAAAAGTGGCGCCGCAACGACGGTTTGACACAGCCGCCATCAAACCGGCGCGGTCGGGGCCGAGCCGGCGCCCGGCGCACGCCGACACCGGCGAGGTCGGCG
>NZ_JAEKNS010000050.1:0-15871 GCF_016464765.1 Candidatus Aeolococcus gillhamiae
TGACGGCGCTCGCCGAAACTAACCAGCCTCGCTCGTTGAAACTGTCCAGGTGAGGCGCGGTTGGCGAAGCGTAGTGGATGTCGCCTCGTTAGGCAGCACCTCCGGCGTTCACGGCGCTGCGCACCTTGGCCACAGCCTCGCGATGAGCGCGCATCCGGTAGCTGTCGCCGTCGATGCTCAGCACGGTGGAGTGGTGCAGTAGCCGGTCCAGCATCGCCGCGGCAACAGTGGCGTCATCGTTGAACATCTGGCCCCACTGGGAGATGCCGCGGTTGGTGGTCAGGACGATGCTGCCCTTCAGGTAGCGCTGGGCCACGACCTGGAAGAGCGCCGCGGCGGCTTCGCCGGCGAGAGGGAGGTATCCAAGCTCGTCAACGATGAGCAGACCGGGGCCGGCGAAGAAGCGCATCGTCGTTGCCCAGCGCCCTTCAATGGCGGCGCGGTGGCAGCGGGCCGCGAGGTCGGCAGCGGTCGTGTAGTAGGTGCGGTATCCAGCCTCCACGGCACGGTGGCCGAGAGCCACCGCCAGGTGCGTCTTGCCCACGCCAGGAGGACCGATGAGGAGCACATTGGCAGCCTCCTCCACAAAGCGCAGGGTGCCGAGTTCCTCGACAAGGCGTCTGTCGAGCTTGGGCTGGGCGTCGAAGTCGAAGTCCTCCAGCCGCCACGGTGCCGGCAGACACGAGAAGCGCCGTCGTCCGGCGAGGCGCCGCTCCTCGGTCACCGCCACCTCCACCCGCAGCAAGCGTTCGAGGAACGCCGAGTGGCTCAGCTTCTCCTTGGTGGCGTGGTCGAGTTCGGCGGCCAAGGCCTCGGACGCGGCCTCGAGGTGCAGGTAGGCGAGGTTGCTGCGCAGCTGCTGGTACACGCTCGTCACGGTCACTGGGTCGCCGCCACCGCCTCGACGTAGCGCTGCAGGTCCACGGACACCGCCCAGCCCTCCTCATGGCCGTGCAACTGCGCCGCAGCAGCGAGCGCGGCTGTGCTCGGTGGCCGGTTCTCCTTGCGCCGGCAGGGTCGGTCGGTGGTGAAGCTCCTCAGGACCGCGGCCTCGAGCTCGGCGCGATGCTCGGCGGTGCGCACCACGACGCCGGCGCCGTCGGGCGCGCGGCGATGGGACACCACGAGGCGGTCAGCGCAGCGGATCTCGAGAAGCTCGCTGCCGACCCGGCGCCGCACCTCCACCGAACGGCTCACGAGCCCCGGCGGCACCGAGTACTGGTTGCCCATGTACGCCACCAGCGCGGCCGCGCTCACGCGCCGTGTCACCGTCAGCGTGGCCGGGAACGGAGCCACCGGCAGCAGTTGCAACAGCTCAGCCTCTGCCAGCGTCCGCACCAGCGTTCCGGCACGGGGCAGCGCATCACCGATGCGGATGCAGAACCGGTCCAGGAAAGGCTGCGCCTGCTCGGCGTCGCGGATGTTCGCCGTTCGCCACCAGCGCTGGGCGATGAAGTGGTTGCGACTCTCCACAACGCCTTTGCGGTTGCCGCGTCGCGGCGGGCAGACATCGACACCCACGCCGTAGTACTTTGCGGCGGCGGCGAACCCCGGCAGCAGCCGACCCGTCGCCGTGGACACCACAGCGGCCATGCGGTCGAAACGCCAGCGCCGCGTCGTGCCACCGAGGCGGCGGAGCACGGCGTCGATGCCGGCGATCACGTGTCCCTGGTCCTCGGTCTCGCAGAACACCGCGCGGAAACGCCCGCTGTGACTCAGCGTGCCCACCAACAGATGCAGCGGGCCGTCCGGCCCCGGCAGCTCGAGGAAGTCCCACTGGATCTCCTCGCCGGGCGGATGGGCGATCTCGATGGTCGGTCGGCCACGGACGCCGGCGCAGGGCTCGCAGTGCGGTCGCAGTCCGCGCGTCCTCAGGGCGTGGGTGAAGCGCTGGTAGCTGCGCTCGTAGCCGAGGCCGCGGGCCTCGTCGTACAGCGCCGTCGCCCACACGTGCGGGTCGTCGCGGAGCCGCTGGGCCACGTACTCCTCGAATCGGTCGAAGGGATCCGGCTGGTGTCGGCGCCGGACACCCGGCTGCTTGTCGTCGCGAAGGTACGCGCGAACGGTGACCCGGCTGCGGTTGAGATGGCGGGCGATCGCCGAGATCGACCAACCTCGGCTGCGGAGTGCATGTGCCTCCACGTCTTCCTCCGGTGAGAGCATGTGTCGGGGACTCCGGTGGTGCTGGGCGTCAACACCCACAGCATCCCGGGGTCCTTCTTCGTCGTGTACGCGGTGGTCTCCGCCGCGCTCTCACCCTTCAGACACACAGATCTGAGGTGGTCAGTTTCGACGAGCAGCTCTGGTCAGTTTCGGACGAGCACCGTCACCCTAGTCCGACGACGAATCTCCGATCGAATGACACGCACCGGCGGGATCACGGCGTGGTGTGGCGACAAACCCGCTAGGTGGCCGCACTGAGCCAACCTTGCTCAAGGGTGCTTCACGAACGCTGGCATGCGAGGGAGCCATGATGCCAGGAAGCCGACCCTCCTACGATTGAGCTGTGAACGGCTCACCGACCGCCTTGCAGTGGGCGACGCTGGGCATCGCAGGGTTCGGGGTCCTGCTGGCCGCTATGTCGCTTACTTGGCAGGCCGTCACCTTCCGCCTCACCGGCAGTCGGGTGGTGGCGCACCTCAGGGTCGGAGTGTTGACCGGTGCGTTCGGAGGACAGGGCATCGTCAGCTTCCAGGCCAAGGATGACTGGGAGCAGCAGCTCGTGGCCCTTCAGCAAGAGCATGGTGGCACGCCCATCCTAATTTTGACTGCGTCCAACATCGGGCGGTTGGCCGTGGCCATGCAGGACGCTCAGGCAAAGTCCGACACAAAGTTTGGGTTTAGCCGAGCCGGATGGGCCCTCAATCCAGCCACAGGCGCCTCACTGGACGCCGGACACCAGGCGAGTTGGTATGTCACTCTCGAGGAACTGCAACGAATGCTGGACGTGGATGCGCAGGTTCGTCCACAAAATAACCGACCGATCAAGTGCTGGATGGAACTCAGCCTCGGCGACACCACGACGGTACGCACACGCGAAACCTTCCACATCACTCCGCGTCCGCAGTGAATATTGCTCAGGGTGATTAACGCACCCTGGCCTGCGCCGTGATGCTCTCCGCGGACCCGCGGCACGCGCCACGAGGGCTCGTGCTGAATAGCGAACTTCCCGCCGTTGACCCTGTCAAGCTATCTGCGGACGTATCGGCGGACGATCCACACCAATGGGCCGATGGGCCACGTAACGAAGGCCACGGCTCCCCACCGCCACCCGCTCTCGCCGCACCGCCTTGCATCGAGTGCGACCAAGGCGGCGGTGGCAGCCCAGACGATGGACCACGCACCGATGACGAGCAGATTGTGGGAACCCGTCACACGCGAGCCCCCTCTCGGTCCACGAGCTCAGTTTAGGCTTCGCCAAGCCGCATCTCTGGGTACATTGGCGAATACTGGCCTGGACGACCGGAACGTCCCCCCTCCGAGACGTCGCGCCTTGGATGCAGACCATGTCAGACGGCTATCGCGCTCCAATGCCGTCCACCGTCGACAGTTCTGAGAAGCATGCCGGCGGGGACAGCACCAGCTCGGTTCTCCACGATCGCAACACCCTGCTCGGCAGTCTCAAAGCCGACGTATGTCGGCGTTTGGTTCGCGGACCGATAGACGGTCCCCCACGTCGCGCCGCCGTCAAATGTCGCCATCATGTTGGAGCCGTCCACTATCACGGCGACGGGGGGGTTGGGGGTGGCAACGCCGGCGACACCTGCCGCCGATGCGGGCAACGACTGCCCGAGCCGGCGGAAGGTGACGCCTCCGTCGCGGGACACGTAGTCGCGTACTCCCAACACGCTTGACGGTCCCCAGATGCCCTCGTCGCATACCACGAACAGGTCGGTGCTGCTGGATGCGGCCAGGCTCGCCGGCCCATTGACCTGGCTACAGGGTGGCTGCCACTGAACCCACTGGCCGTTGGACAGGCGCGCGCCGCCGATCACGGTTCGATCCACCTGCACGATCCACCCCGCCTTCGCCTGGAGAACGATCTCGGTGACTGGCACTGGCCCGGCACCGGCGGGGATTGCGGTCGGCGAAAGGTGCCAGCTCTCGGCTGCAACGGCGCTCGTCTCGATCCGAACCCCGAAGTTGCTGTCGATAACAGCTGAGTGCACCAGTCCTCCGGCCGTCTCGAGAGCGCTGACGAATGGGCTCGGCGACAGCCCAGGCAGCGCGACGCGATGCCAGGTGGTCGATCCGTCATGGGTGACCCATAGGTCGGGGTGGAACGCCCAGCCATCCATCGAGTCGGCAAAGCGCAACTGCGACACGCCACCAGACTGATAGCCGTTTGAAAGCTGCGTCGGCGGAGCTGGAACGCTGACCCAACTGCGCCCCGCGTCCTCAGTGCGATGTATCGACAAGGCGCCGGACACCGTTCCCAGCACCCATCCTTCCTGCGGCGAGACATAGGTCACGGATGCGACGGAAAATGCTGGAGCACCCGGGCTGGCCGTCGGCGATGAGGAACTCGACGGCTCGGGAACCGCATTGGTTCCGAGACTGGGGACGGAACTCGCTGTCGTACTGGTCGAGCCTCGGGGAGGCGCAGAGCAGCCTGCAAGCGCAACGCATCCAAGCAAGATCAGCGGAACTAGAATCGCCCGTGATCTCGCTCGCATCACCGCTTCTCCTGCGCGATCGGCTGGCACTGCCCGGCAGAGCGCGTTATCAGAACGCTGCTGTCTCCGGCGGGGTTACTGGCACGTCTGAGGGCGGACAGGTAGCAGCATCGTCGAGGAACTGCCGGCATCGAGCGGTCAAGGGTGATTCACGGACCTGACCTGGACGAGCCGACCGTCAGTACTCGAGCGAAACCAGAACCGTCGGCTAGGTGGACGACCAAATGGTAGGTTCCCGGACGGGGCGCAAAGTCGAGACCTCCCGACATCTGGTCTCCCCCAAAGGTAAGTCCGGTCCCGTGGAGCAGTGGCGTCAGCGTCCCGCCGGTCGAGTCCACGAGCCGGGGGGTGAACGGGTCCAGGAAGACGCCGATCGGCAGGGGCGGCGTCCACGTGGTCACCCCTGGTGGCAGCGATGGAGGCCGGGCTGCATTCGCGGTGGCGGCGTTGATGGCGGCCAGGACCGCAGGCCCCTGAACCTGCCAGTCGATGTGCACAACCGCTGACCCGGTGATGGTCACTTGCGGGAAGGTGTACGTCGCACCGCTGACCCCCGCCGGTTCCCAGTGCGCCACGGTCGCAGGGTGGCGCAACAGCACGAAGTGAACCGTCCACATCCCGCCGACATCCGGCCCGCCGAGGGGCGCCCAGGTCTGCGCTTGGAGAGTCAATCGTGCACCGAGTACGGCCGCGGGGCCGCTGGTCGGAGCGAACTGTGCCACCAATGCAAGGGGCTGCCCGGCCAGGTGTGGCCTGGATGCGTCGGGGGCAAGCAGGCTGATGCCGGGTCCGTCGTAGCGCCTCCCGAACTGGTCCGTCAGCGACAAGGTGCGAAATGCGTTGCCTTCAAACTTCGGCGAGGGCCCGCGCTCCTGGAAAAACAGGAGCGTCTGGTTCTCGTCCGCGTAGCCGGCACTGACATGAACGCTGATGCCATCGTGCTCAGCTGTGGCGTCGAGGGCGGTGACATCCGCAGCACTGAGGCCCGTCCATCCAAGAATCGTTCCCAGTCCGGGAACTTCGGCCAGCTTGGCGGCGTATGCCGGCGACAGGTAGAGGGCGGCGGTGTTGAGGATCAAAATGCCGGCCAGGACCGAAACGAGCCGCCAACGCCGAGGACGGTTACCCCTTTTCGGTCGTGTCTCCGGAGCCGCTGCCGCCGCGGCCAAGGCATGCCCAGCGACCTCGACGGTGCGAGGAGGGGCAATTTCCCGGAGCCGTTGGCTGAGCGATTCGCGATCGGGAAGCAGGCTGATCATGATGACGGCTCCTGGAGCATGCCCCGAAGGGCGGTGATGGCTCGGTAAGTGGCGACCGAGGCTGCTGCGCGGGAGATGCCGAGCGCCCGTCCGACCGCGGCGTGGTCGAGATCTGCGCCAAACCGCAGGGCGACCACGGATCGCTGGTGTGGAGTGAGTTGCCGCACCGCGGCCAGCAGGCGGTCGTCGCTGATACCGACGGGAATGTCGTCCGGAGGTGACGGAGGGCTGTCACGCAACGAGGCGAGCCGCTCCATCAGGCTGTGCCGGCGCCGAGCGGACCTGCCCGCGTCTCGGGCGGCGTTGACCACGATCCGCCACAGCCATGCCTCGGCTTCGCCGCGCTCGGGGTCGAAGCGTGGTAAGGCCCGTAAGGCTTTCTCCAACGCTGTCTGCGCCAGGTCGTCGGCCTCGGCCTGATCGCCCGCCAGCATGAGAGCAAATCGGTGGACGCGTCCCGCGTACTCGCGACACAGCTCTTCGGGGGTCAGCCGCTTCGCCGTGGCGGCCTCTCGCCCGCCCGGGGAGGTATCGACCGAGGTTTCCGCAGGTTGGCTCATGTCACATCTACGCCTCTCACCAGCGTGGCGTAACGCGTGGGTTCGGGCCAGGCGAGCGGTCAGTTGGCGACCACGTCAGCTAGATGCGAAGCCTATAGGACCGCGGCCCACTCGCCGCTGTTGCTCCTCGTACGACGGCGTTCTCGCCAAGGATTTGGCCAGGGAATTGACTAGCCTGAACGGCGCGCCGGACGACCCCAGGGGTTCTGGCCTGCGCGACCAGAGGCAGGGCGACGCCCGGTAGGTCGTCACCCCTGGGTAGCGTAAGCCGCCACATCTCCAGATGCACCATAAGTTGCTGGCCTCGGCGTACCAACCGGCACACGAGGTGGCGAGGCCGCCACTGCTCACTTGGGGTGGTGAACGGTTGCCGGCGGCCCTCGACGTGCATGCTAGATTGGTGGCAGACTTGCCGCCATGCCGCTTCCCATCTGGATAGTCGGAATCCGCGACCCGGCTTACGCCTATATGTTGCGGAGCAGCGGAGTGCGGAGGCCGCGTTCAGGCCTTCGGCGGCGGCGAGGCAGTGGCAATGTTGTGGTGGGCTACGTCCCCTTGTCATCCGCAGGCTCGGAGCGTGCCCGCCAACCGAGTGATCAAGAGATCCACGAACTTCGAACCCAGGGCGCCGAGAGCAACCGCCGCTTTATGGCTCGGTTCAACGACATGGAGAAGCGATACGGCGAGCTTCTTCGTGCAACCGCCGCAGAGCTGATGCGCACTGACGCCGCAACACTCCGCACAACCGCCGGGGACATCCAGGCGCGGATCATTTCGTTCAGGAACGAGGCTGTAGTCCTCGAGATTCATTACCCCGGAGGAGGCCGGAGCCAGGCCCGATTGTCACGGTCAACGGTAGGTGAGCAGTCCGTACACGGGTTAGCAAGTGCGGTGGCGCAGGCGCGCCCGGATGCTGAGCCACTGGGCGGCTGATCGACCGCAAACGCGAGAGCGATTGGAATCCCCAGGAGGCTTGGCGGCCCCTGCGGTTTTCAAGCTGGCGCGGATGATGTTTGCGCTGGGTTGGGGAAGGACGGGTAAGTTCGGAGCACGGGAGCGAACCGGTCGTGGGCGGCCGCCTGTGCGCGTCGTCGGCCGTCCGTGAAGGTGTCTCTATGAAGAAGGCCGTGATGTCAAGTCGCGGTGTTGCGCTTCGTCGTCATGGCGGTTTGCTAAGCGTGCGTTGATAAACGAGCGTATTGCTCATCTCTCTATCGCCCCCTCGTGGGGAGGATCAGGTCACATGGGAGCATCCGGTAGCCCAATTCAGCGAGGGTCGTCAAGCGACCAGACACCTTTGGGGGCCTGCCGGATGGAACGCTTGGTCGCGAGTGAGCATGTGCCAGATCGCGTCGCTGAGACGACGCGCCACCTCGACGCGCGCAACCTTGCTGCCGCGCTGCTTGCCGAGGCGCTTCTTGGTGGCCTCGTAGTGGTCGTGGAACGCGGGATGACGATGGGCGTGCGTCGCCGCCTCGACGAGAGCCCAGCGCAGGTAGGTGGGGCCATTCTTCGCCAAGCTTCCGCGGCGGTCCTTGCCGCCGGACTGATAGACGCGAGGACAGAGGCCGGTGTACCCGCAGAGCTTCTTGGGCGTGGCGAAACGGCTGATGTCGCCGATCTCGGACGCGATGGTGTACGCGAGGACCCAGCCGACGCCGGGGATGGTCATGAGGTTGGGGATGTAGGGGTGGGCGACGCCGAGTGCGCGCAGTTCGCGTTCGCGAGCGTCGATCTCGGCGTCGAGCTGCTCGATGAGACGCATGCTGGCCTCCACTGTTCCCGGCCAGGGCTCGGGCACTTCCATCGCAGCGAGGCGGCGGCGCCCTTCGACGCCGAAGAGGTCGGAGGTCGGGCACTGGTGACCGAATGTCAGCAGGGTGGCGTGGATCCGGTTCTTCAGGGCGACACGGTGACGCACCAGATGGAGACGCCAGCGAGCCCGCTCCCGCTCACCACGGTTCTCCGGAGTCGGGAGCCAGATCGCCGGGACCAGGTCGCGCCGGCAGAGTTCGGCGAGCACCCGGGCGTCGATCTTGTCGGTCTTGCACGCGAGCGGTGCCAAACCTTTGGTCCGTACTGCGTCGGCGACGTCGACGTTCCACCCGGCCAGCTCGAGCTCGTCGTGGATGAAGCGAGCGCCGGTCATGGATTCGATCGCCGCGTGGATCGGCTCCCCGTACTTGTCGAGCCGACGGACCAGAGCATCCAACCCGTCGCGGTCGGGCAGAACACCCCACGTGTCGACGGTGTCCCCGTCGTCGTTCATGACGTGGACGTCGAGTCGCTTCCTGCTGAGATCCAGCCCAACATGCATCATTGTTTGGGGCCTCCTCTGGCGCTGCCGGTTGCTGACAACCCGAAGGCTGCCATGTGGAGGCCCTCTTCATGGCATTCAACAAAGGTGTCACTAGTAAGCCAGCCCGGTTCAGTCTCGCACAATAGCAAGCGTTCGTCGATGAGATCTCTGCCTACAGCCTTGCCTGTTGCGGACTCGCGGTCCGTTATGGGTTGACGCGCAGGAAACCGCGGCGGACATTGTCGCGAAGATGGATGTTCGCTTTCCCCCCAAGCTGCGCCGTGGCGACTCAGTTCGGGTAGTCGCACCGGCCCGGTCACGGGCGTTGGTTCAGGAGTACGACCACAGCGCCCAGATTGAGGCGCGCTTTACCGAGATGGGTCTGAAGCTCGCCTACGGCCGGCATGTTGACGAGCGCGACGACTTCGACTCCTCCTCCATAGTCTCCCGGATCCAGGACCTGCACGACGCATTCGGCGACCCGAGCGTGGCAGCGGTCCTCACTGTGATCGGCGGCTTCAACAGCAACGAACTCCTGCCCCACATCGACTGGGCTGTCATCGCCGCCAACCCCAAAATCGTGTGCGGGTACTCCGACATCACCGCGCTGCAGAACGCGATCCTGGCCAAGACAGGGCTGGTGACATACTCCGGGCCTCATTGGGCCAGCTTCGGAATGCGTGACCAATTCGACCAGACCCAGCAGTGGTTCTTGGACGCCTTGTTCGACTCGGGTCCCGTCGAGCTCCGCCCGGCGCTGACCTGGACTGATGACCCGTGGTTCCTAGATCAGGATCGCCGGGAGGAACTCCCTGGAGAAGGTTGGTGGGGTCTGCAGGAGGGCAGCGCCGAGGGCAGGATCATTGGCACCAACCTCTGCACGCTGAACCTGCTGCAGGGGACCGAGATGATGCCCCCGCTGGACGGAGCCCTGCTGGCTCTTGAGGATGACTCGTCGAGCGGCCCGGTGACGTTCGCTCGGGACCTCACATCACTACTTCAGCTTCCTGATGCGTGTGGAATTCGCGGTTTGGTTATCGGCCGCTTCCAGCGCGAGAGCCACATGACCCGAAGCCTGCTTGAGCAAATCGTCGCTCGGCAGCCGCCCCTCGCCGGCCTTCCGGTGCTCGCGAACGCAGACTTCGGGCACACCTTTCCTTTGGCCACCCTGCCAATCGGCGGAACTGTCGCGTTGACCGTTGCCGACACGAGCACCCTCACCATCACACAGCATTAGCGGGAGGTCTCATGTTTGTGCGGCGACGGCTGGGTAGATCAGTGCCCAGGCCCTTGAGAACTACCAGTCCGGGCAGGCGACGTCCGCATTCGGCCGGGTGAGTAATGAACGCTGAACACGCGCCTGACCGGGCGCTCGGCGGCGGGACGCGGGGGTACCCGCTCCGTTTCGGCACCAACGCGCTTCTCGTCGGTGTGGTGGACGCATGACCACGACGGTTTGCGTGCGGCCGGTGCGGCCTGGCGAGTACGAGGAGGCGGGCGCTGTGACGGCGCTCGCGTATGGCGACTTCATGCCGCCCGTTCGTGACTCTGGCATGTACGAGAAGCGGCTCGCCGACGTCGCCGGCCGTGCCACGCGTGCGCTAGTCTTGGTGGCCGATCTGGACGGCACAATCGCAGCCACCGCCACGCTGGAGCTGGACCAGCGGATTAACCCCGATTCACAGCAGCCGCTGCTGGAAGCCGACGAGGCACACCTGCGCATGCTCGGAGTGCACCCGGACCACCGCCGGCGCGGGATTGGGCGCCTCCTGGTCGACGCGTGCATCGAGCATGCGCGAGAGTGGGGGAAGCGCCGGCTCACGCTCGATACCACCGAGCGCATGGTCGGGGCCCGCGCGCTGTACGAGGGGATGGGATTCAGATTTCGCGGCTACTCGGATCGTATCCCTGAGGTGCTCATCCTGATGTACGAACGCGAAGTCACGGCGGACTTACCGTGCCTGCAGGATCCCTGTCGATAGGCTTGGGTCGTGGTGGCAAACGCTGACCGAACGCCCCTGTCCCGTCCGTACCGCACCGCCGCTCGGTATTACGGTGCCCGAGCGCCGTACTCCGATGAGCTTCGGACGGTCCTCGCCACACGGCTAGGATGGGATGGCCGTGGCCGCCTCCTCGACATCGGATGTGGACCTGGCGTAATCGCGCTCCAGTTGGCCGCCAGCTTCGAGGAGGTCATTGGTCTCGACCCTGAAGAGGCGATGTTGGCTGAAGCCCGCAACGCGACGCCGACAGAAGCGCTACCGAAGACACGCTGGCTGCGCGGTAGAGCTGAGGAACTTCCCTCTATGAATCTTGGCTCGCTTAGGGCAGTCACACTCGGCCAGTCTTTCCACTGGATGGACAAATACAACGTCGCTGAGAGTATTTACGACGCTCTGGAGGGCGGCGGCAGCATGCTACTGATTCACCACGATTCTCCGGAGACCGAGCCGCCTCTCGTGTCCCAGAACCAGTCATCGCACCCAGCCGTTCCGGATGACGCAGTCAATAACGTCCTCATCCGATGGCTCGGCCACGGAAAGCCACCGCCCCATCCAGACCAAGAGCCGTACAGCGAGCTTCTTGCACGAACCCGTTTTGGCCGACCCGATCGTCTATTGCTTCCGGGGCGGCCGGACGTCGTACGGAGTGTGGACGAGGTGATTGATAACTACCTGTCGATGTCGTTCGCCGCGCCGGATCTTTTCGGCTCACGTCTGGCCGACTTCCGCGCCGAGCTGAGGACAGTCCTCGACAACCATACAGAGACGGGTTTCTTCCGGCTGTGGCCAGGGAACACGGAGATTCTCATCGCCGTTAAGTCCGTCGCGGGGCAGTAGCCCGCGCGGAGGTGGACGGCTCGCGTCGCGCGCGGACTGCAAAGAAGGCCGGGACCTCCTTATACACGGGCCGCTGGTCGCGTAGAAGTGCGCTGGGGCGAGGTTCGTCAACGGCCTCGAGACGGAACCCCGCTACGAGCACCGCGTTGAGGTAGGCGCTCAGAGGACGATGGTAGGTTCCGGCACGTCTCACACCGTTGGGATTCGACGACCTCCAGAACCGCTCCTCGAAGTAGCCGTTGGAAAAGACGCCGGCCGCACCGTCAGCTCCCGTCAAGGTCACGCTGTTAGGAGCGAGAAAGCAGGGGTGCCCGATGACGAACACGAACCATCCGGCCGGCTTCAACACGCGCCGCACGGCCCGCAGGGTGGCCGGCAGATCGGGGATATCCATCAATGCCAACTGGCACGTGGCCCCATCGAACGATGCGTCCTCGAACGCGTCCAGGTTTTGGGCGTCGTCGACTACGTAAGAAATCGGCTTGCCCGCGGACGCGCCGTGCTTCCTGGCCAACTCGACCATCGTCGCCGAGCTGTCGGTCCCAATCACCTGGTCTGCTCCACTGTCGAGTAGGGCCCGCGTGGCCAGCCCTTGTCCGCAGGCAACGTCGAGGACTGCGCTGCCATGAAGGTCCGGGAGAAGCCCAACGAGGCAAGCAAGCGCTGTCTCATGCGTTCCGCTGCCGGCCTGCACCAGTTCGTCATACCAGCCGGCGATGTCCGACCAGGTGGGTACGTGCGCATCGCTGTTCATCCGGACCATCCTCCCAAGTGGCGGGCGTCAGCCGCTACGGCCGTGAAAGTAGGCCTCTGCAGCGGATCAATCGCTTGGTCCCGCCGCGGACTCAACTTCGCGAGCGAAGCCACCGCAGCCCTCATGCAGCAGCGAGGCTAATGACGGCGCGTAGGGAGAGACCAGCGTCGCTGATGCCGGTGGCACGCCCATTGCTACGATCGATGATGCAGAGCACGTGATCGACGACGGCGCCCTCGTTGCGGAGCGCGGCGACGGATTCGACCACTTGGCCGCCGGTGGTAATCACATCCTCGATCACCAACACATGCCGGCCCGTGACGTCGGCCCCTTCGGCGAGACGTTCGGTGCCGTATTCCTTGCGGGTCTTGCGGACGAAAGCGGCGGGCAGACCGGTGTGCAGGGAGAGCGCCGTGGCGACGGGTATACCACCGAGTTCGAGGCCGGCGAGGACCTGTGTGTCCGGCGGGACGAGAAGCGCCGCTGCCTCGGCTACCTCGCGCAGAAGGTCCGGCCGGGCTTCAAACAGGTACTTGTCGAAGTATTGGTTCGCCACCGTTCCCGACCGCAGCGTGAACCGCCCGTGGAGCAAGCAGAGACTGACGAGGCGGTCTGCGAGGCTCGAATCCTTGGCCTCGTCGCCGCTGTTTGCGGGATTTCGGGGGCCGGGGTGCATCGACCTGACATTACGGAAGGCGAGGCTCCTCCCACTCAGTTGGCGGCAGCGGGCACGACCACGAGCGAGGCTGCCATCAGCTCGCAGGCGGAGGGGACCCCTACCTCGCCAGGCGAAGATCCTCCGCCAGGTTCCGCGCAAACCTTGTGAGATCGAGCGCCGTCAACTGCTCTTGCCCGAACCATTGCGCCTCCGATACCTCAGTCCCGTCGGGTTGGAGGTCGCCACCGACTACCTGGGCCTCATAGACCGCTGCCATGTAAGCCACTCGGTCTCCGTTTTGATAAGTCACTTCGAAGCGCTGACCTCCGACGACCGTAAGCAGGCGACCAAGCTCCACCTCCAGCCCGATCTCTTCGGCGACCTCCCGAACTCCCGCCAGCTCGGGCGTCTCGCCGGGCTCAACTCCTCCTCCCAGGAATGCCCATGACCCGGTGTCCACATGGCGGACGAGGAGCAATCGTTGAAGCGGATCTCGAGGCAGGACGACCACCGCGGGCAGGAGTAGTAGGTCGCTTCCAAGAGCGTCCCGGAGGCGCTGCACGTACGATGACATCGGCACCAAGCCACAGTACCTGACGAACCTTCAGCATCTAACGCCGTGGCTTGGAGCGCGCGATGGACGATTAGGAACCGCCGACTATTCAGAGCCTCTCAACCGCAGCGCCAGCGATTGATCACCATGGCGCCGCTTCCCTTGAGTCCTACCAGTCCGCAAGGCGTGTCGCCGAGAGCTACTATCGCCGACCGATGGCAATGGAACCCGCGGCGGCCGCTGATGCACTTCCTCCCTACGAACTCGGTTTCCCACGCACCGACATGCGGCGCAAGCTTGTTGAGGCTGTCCTGAGCGGCGCGAAGACCGCGACGGCCAGCCTGCGGGCGATGTACGAACCCTTCACGAAGGATCCTCTTCCCAGATCTGGCGGGCGGTTCTCTCTAGTTGGCTACTCCGACGAACCCTTGGGGGCGGTGGAGGTGACCGGCGTGAGCGTAGTGCCGCTCGACGAGGTTGATCTGGAGTTCGCGGTCGACGAAGGCGAGGGTTACACGACCATCGCCGAGTGGCGCGCGGCCGCGAGGGAGTCCTGGCCGGCCTACAACGTCACCGGCACAACCCTTGTGGTGTGCGAGCGTTTTCGTTTCGTGGGGCCGGACGGCCACGCCTAGTACTACAACGATAGTTACTCATGGTCACGCAGCCACCGACGGCGGTGCGACGCGGTGGCAGACGCCTTGCGCTTCTGCTGCGCGGCCAGCCACGCCAGTGCGATGTGCGCGTTCCATTCGACGCGCGGCAGGACCACCTCGAGCAGCTGGCGCACCTCGGGAACGCTGAGGCCTGTCGATTTTTTTCCCCCACCTCCGCTGCACCGATTTGAGAAACGCCAGCGCCATCAGCGACATCGTCATGTGGTGGTACCAGCCACGTAGCTTGGTCACCTCGTAGTGGTCGAGGCCGACCTCTCCTTTGGCCAGCTCAAAGTTCTCCTCGATGGTCCAGCGCAGGCAGCCCGTCCACGCCATCTCCGCCAGGGTCATGGTTGCCGGCGCGTTGGAGAGATAGAACTTGATCTCGCCACCACCGACGGGGCGACGCAGCATCAGCCAACTCTCCGGACCCGGACGACGGTGCCGCTTCTCGATCACGCGACGCCGAGCGAACTCGTACTCGCGGGGCCCCTTGGCGCCCTCCTTGATCCGGTGGCGGACCCATGCCGTGTCATCGAGGCCGGCGGCAACCTGCGCGACCGTCAGTGATCGCGGCGAACTCGAGGTCGGTCGCCGCTGAGTGCTCGGGCGGCCGTGTCCGCCGCGCCGTGCTGGCACCGCCCAAGCGGGTTGGTCGCACCAGACATCGGAGTTCGACGAGACCTCGAAGCAGTACCAACGGTCCAGCGCATCGACCAGCGCTCGGAGGTCGTGGCTGTCACCGTAGGCGGCGTCGCCAGTGACCCACTGGTAGCCGAGATGACCGGCCTCGTGCGCGTGGCGCACCATCGCCGCGCCCAATTCGAGCTTGGTGTGGAATGTCACGTCGTCGGGGATGTGCGCCCGCCGCCGCCGCGCCGCCGACGTGTCCTCGAACCAGTCTCGCATCAGGTACAGCCGGCGATCGACGAGTGTGTGTCCCTTGTCCGATGCGTAGGCGAGGAACACGCCGACCTGGCAGTTGTCGGTCCGGCCCAGAGTGCCCGAGTACTGGCGTCCCACGCCGGCCGACCAGGTGCCCTTCTTGGCAAAGCCGGTGTCATCGAGGATCAGTACGCCATTCTCGGCGCCGAGGTGCTCGCCGACGAAGCGTTGCACTTCGTCGATGCAGCCGTCGTCGTCCCAGGGGGAGACACTGATGAACTGCTGGAGACCGCGAATCGGCATCTCCACCTGCTCCGCGATGTTCTCGACGTTCTTGCGCTCGAGCGGCAGCAGCAGACCACCGAGGTACCGCTGCGCCGCCGTCCGACCTTCGGTGCGGCAGAAGAACGAACCGAAGCGTGCGTGGAACGCCTCCAGCTCCGGCAGCAAGTCGTCAAGATCGCGGCTGTTCATGGCTGAGGTCCTCGTCGCGGACACCATGATGGCAACGTGGCGAAGGCGGTGTCCGTCACCGCGAACTCTACCCCGGCTCTCCTGCCAGTGGCGACATAACTATCGTTGTAGTACTAGCAGGGTGCTGAAAAACCCCTTGTCGGGTTAAACAGAAATGTGAGAGTCTTGTGGGGACACGTCCCAGCAGGAGATTTCACATGCGTGGCAGCACACTGCAGCAGGGAGAGATCCTCTCCACCCTAACGCCCGACCAACTG
>NZ_JAEKNS010000036.1:0-14946 GCF_016464765.1 Candidatus Aeolococcus gillhamiae
GGTCAGCGCGACCCCGCTGGCGCGCCGACGCGCCGCCCTGGCAGGGGTGGACCTCGCCTCGGTCACCGGCAGCGGTCCCCAGGGCCTGCTGCGCGCCGCCGACGTCAGCGCGGCGGTTGCCGCGCCGTCCCAGCCCGCGCAGCCGAAGAGCGCCGCGCCGGTCGCTCCCGCCGGCGACGGCGTCGTCGAGCTACGCGGCCCGGCCGCGTCTCTTGTGGAGTACATGGAGCAGAGCCGCGACATCCCCACCGCGACGTCGTTCCGGACCATCGCGGTCACCGTTCTCGACGCCCGCCGCCGCGAGCTCAACCTCGGGCTCACCACCGCCGGCCAGCAGATCAAAGTGTCGTTCACGCACCTCATCGGCTACGCGATCGCGCGGGCGGCCGCGGAGATGCCCGAGATGTCCGCGCACTTCGCGCGCACCGAGCAGGGCAGGCCGGCGCGCGTCGACAGCGGCGTGCACCTCGGCATCGCCGTCGACAGCCGGCGCAAGGACGGCACCCGGTCCCTGGTGGTACCGGTGATCCGGGACGCCGGCGAGCGCACCTTCGCGGAGTTCCGCACCGAGTACGAGCGCCTCATCGACCGCGCCCGCACCAACGCGCTCGCCGCCGACGAGCTGCGCGGCGCCACCATCACGTTGACCAATCCCGGCGGCATCGGCACGGTGGCCTCGGTGCCGAGACTGATGCCGGGACAGGGCACCATCGTCGCTGTGGGGGCGCTCGGCTACCCGGCGGAGTGGCGCGACGCCTCCGAGTCGCGGCTGCGCGAGCTGGGCGTCGCCAAGGTCATGACCATGACCTCGACGTACGACCACCGCGTCATCCAGGGTGCGCAATCGGGCGAGTTCCTCGGCCGCATCGAGGCGATGCTCAACGGCGACGGTGACTTCTACGGCGCGGTGTTCGAGAGCCTGGGCCTCGGGCTTCCCGCCGCGGACATCCCGCGCAGCAGCGCCGAGGCACGCCCCGCCACGGCGACAGCGGCGGCGGAGCCAAGCACCGCGACCACTGCTGTGCCGTCGCACCGGATGCTCGCCGCCGTGCAGGCCGCGACGTCGCTGATCAAGGCACACCGCACCCATGGCCACCTCGGCGCCCACCTCGACCCGCTCGGAACGCCGCCGCTCGGTGACCCCGCCATGGAGCCGGAGACGTACGGGCTCACCCCAGACCTCATGGAGCAGATCCCCGCCGACGTGCTGCGCGTGTACGTGCCCGGACGCAACCTCGCAGAGGTGCTGCCCAACCTGCGCCGCACCTACTGCGGGACCATCGCGTACGAGATCGAGCACATCGCCAGCCATGAGCAGCGCGTCTGGTTGCGCGAGCACATCGAGTCGGGCGCGTACCGACTGCCCTTCAGCCCGGACCAGAAGCGCCGCCTGCTCCAGCGTCTCACCAAGGTCGAGGCCATGGAGCGATACCTGCGGCGCACGTTCATCGGCCAGAAGACGTTCTCCGCCGAGGGTGTCGACGCCATGGTGCCGATGCTCGAGGGCCTGCTCGGCGTCATCGCCGACGACGGCATCGGCGAGGTGGTGATGGGCATGTCCCACCGCGGACGCCTGGCCACCATCGCACACGTCGTCAACCGACCGTACGCAGCCATCCTGGTGGCCTTCGAGCGCGGCGAGATGCGCCGCGCGGTGGCGTCGCTCAACGACGCGCCCACCGGGGACGTCAAGTACCACATCGGCTCGGTCGGCACCTACATCAGTGACAACGGCAAGGGAATCACCGTGCGCCTGCTGTCCAACCCGTCGCACCTCGAGGCGGTGGACCCGGTGGTGGAGGGATGGACGCGCGCCGAGCAGACCAAGCGGAGCTCGAGCACGATCCACGTCGATCCCACGGTGGCGGTGCCGGTGCTGCTGCACGGCGACGCCGCATTCGCGGGCCAGGGCATCGTGGCCGAGGTGCTCAACCTGCAGTCGCTCGGCGGCTACGCCACGGGCGGCACGGTGCACCTCATCACCAACAACCAGGTGGGCTTCACCACCGAGGCCGCCGACGCGCGCTCCACCCG
Source organism: Candidatus Aeolococcus gillhamiae (assembly GCF_016464765.1). Taxonomy (NCBI): domain Bacteria; kingdom Bacillati; phylum Candidatus Dormiibacterota; class Candidatus Dormibacteria; order Candidatus Aeolococcales; family Candidatus Aeolococcaceae; genus Candidatus Aeolococcus; species Candidatus Aeolococcus gillhamiae. The sequence goes on from NZ_JAEKNS010000036.1 coordinate 2,035, forward strand.
CTACGCCAGCGACATGGCCAAGGGCTTCGACTGCCCGATCGTGCATGTCAACGCCGACGACATCGAGGCCTGCATCAACGCGGTGCGGCTGGCCTGGGACTACCGGCGCACGTACCACCGCGACGTGGTCATCGACCTCATCGGCTACCGCCGCTTCGGGCACAACGAGACCGACGAGCCGTCGTACACGCAACCGCTCATGTACCAGAAGATCAAGGAGCACCCCACCGCCCGCGAGATCTACCTGCACAAGCTGGTCGGCGACGGACTGATCACCGAGGCGGACGGCGCCAACGATTTCGAGACCGCGTACAGCGCTCTTGCGGAGGCACACAAGAAGGTCAAGGCGACGCTCGCCACCGACATCCCTGAGGAGTCGGAGGACTCGACCGCGCACGAGACGGAGACCCCGCGGCCGTCGACGCGGGTGGCGCGCGACATCCTGGTCACGCTCAATGAGCAGCTCATCGTCGCGCCCGACGACTTCCACGTGTACCCCAAGCTGGCCAAGCAGTTGGAACGTCGCCGCGCCGCCGTCCGCGACGGTGGCGGCGTCGACTGGGGCACCGCGGAGTCGCTGGCGTTCGCGAGCCTGCTCACCGAGGGCCACCCCATCCGCCTCTCCGGCCAGGACACGCAGCGCGGCACGTTCAGCCAGCGCCACCTGGTGTTCCACGACGACCGCGATGGCGCGGAGTGGATCCCCATGCAGAACCTGGTCGGCGCCGAGGCCACCTTCGAGGTGTACAACAGCCCGCTCAGCGAGGTCGGCTGCCTCGGCTTCGAGTACGGCTACAGCGCCGCCGACCCCACCACCACAGTTCTCTGGGAGGCGCAGTACGGCGACTTCGTCAACAACGCCGAGATGGTCGTCGACCAGTTCATCTCGTCGGCGCTGGCCAAGTGGGGACAGCGCTCGCGCCTCGTCCTGCTCCTCCCCCACGGCTACGAGGGAAACGGGCCGGAGCACTCGAGCGCGCGGCTCGAGCGTTTCCTGCAGCTCGCCGCCCACGGCAACATGCGCGTCGCCAACTGCTCGACCGCAGCACAGTACTTCCACCTGCTCCGCGACCAGGCCATCGCCCCGACCGCGCGACCGCTGGTGATCATGACCCCCAAGCGGCTGCTGCGCCTGGCCGAGTCGTCGTGCACGCTCGACGAGCTCGCCGACAGCGAGTTTCGCCCCGTCCTCGACGACCCGGTGACCTCGGCGACGCCGAAGCAGCGCAAGAACGTGCACACCTTGCTGCTCTGCACCGGGAAGATCTACTACGAGCTGGAGCTGCACCCCGATCGCCGCGAGGCGGAGGACCTCGCCATCGTCCGCATCGAGCTGCTCAACCCGCTGCCCGTCGACGAGGTGCTCGCGCTCATCCGCACCTACCCCAACCTCGAGCAGATCTACTGGGTGCAGGAGGAGCCGGCGAACATGGGCGCGTGGCCGCACCTCTCGCGGCCGATCGGCAAGCGGCGTCCGTACGACATCCGTTGGGACTACATCGGCCGGCCGCGCCGGGCCAGCCCGTCGGAGGGATCGGCCGGCTCGCACCGCATCGAGCAGGAGCGGATCATCACCGGCGCCATCGCCAGCTCGCCGATCCTGGCACGCAAGCAGTCCGAGGAAGGCCTGCAGCCCGCCGAGCTCAAGGCATCCTCCGACCCGAAGGCCGCCGGCGACTCGTGAGCCCGCGGGTCGTTGTGCTGGGCGGCGGCCCGGCGGGAGACGTCGCCGCGCTGCGCGCCGCCCAGCTCGGCGCTGACACGGTGCTCATCGAGCGCGCCGAGCTCGGGGGCACCTGCCTCAACTGGGGCTGCATCCCCACCAAGTCGCTGCTCGCCGGCGCCGACCTGCTGCGCAGGATCCGGCACGCCTCGGACTACGGGATCATGGTGGAAGAGCCGACCATCGACTTCGCGCGGATGATGGAGCGCAAGGAGGAGGTGGTCCTGAAGATGCGCTCCGGCGTCGAGGCCGCGTGCAAGCGCAAGAAGGTGCGCGTGGTGCGCGAGCAGGGCGTCATCGAGGGCGACGAGGTGGTCTGCGGCAAGGAGCACTTGCCCTTCGACCACCTCATCGTGTGCGTCGGCACCGTCGCCAGTGGACTGCCGGGCATCGACATGGATCACCCCTGCGTGGTCACCTCCGACGGCATCGTGCGGCTGCAGAAGATCCCCAAGAAGATGCTGGTGATCGGCGGCGGGGTGATCGGGTGCGAGTTCGCCAGCCTGTTCGCGGCGCTGGGCACGCAGGTGACCGTGGTCGAGGTGCTGCCCCAGATCCTCACCGGCGTCGACCCGCGCATCGTCGCGCAGTTCCGCAAGCTCGTCGAAGCCCAGGGCGTCACCTTCCACACCGGGCACAACGTGGAGTCGGTCGACTATCGCAAGGCCTCGCTCACCGCCCATCTCGATGACGGCACCGACGTCGACGCCGACCTGCTGCTGGTGTCGGTGGGCCGCAAACCGGAGACAGGCGGTATCGGCCTCGAGGAAGCGGGCGTGGTGGTGGACGAGCGCGGGTACGTCGAGGTCGATGACCACTTGCACACCAAGAACGAGAAGATCTGGTCGGCGGGCGACTGCATCGGCGGCCTCCAGCTCGCCCACCTGGCCAGCGCGGAAGCAGCGCGCGCGGTGGAGAACGCGCTCGGCCACGACATCATGGCAATGGACCGCACCGTAGTGCCCTCGTGCATCTACACCCATCCTGAAATTGCCATGGTCGGCCTCAACTCGGAGACGGCCAAGGCGGGCGGGTACGAGGTCAAGGTCGGCCAAGCGCGCTTCCTCGGCAACGGCAAGGCGCTCGGGGAGGGCGAACCGGACGGGCTGGCCCAGCTCTACTCCGACGCCAAGACCGGCGTGCTCCTCGGCGCCACCGTCATGGGCGTGCACGCCGTGGAGATCATCCACGAGGTCGGCGTGGCCATCTCGGACGGGCTCACAGTCGACGAGCTCGGCGCCATCATCCACGCCCACCCGACGGTGAGCGAGACGATCATGGACGCCGCCGAGCAGGCCGCCGGCGTGGCGCCGTACCTGTCCTAAGAAGGAAAGGGGCGGGGCGGCATCGCTCCGGTCGCTGGTGCTCGGCGGTCGCATCGGGAGCCCCTGGGCTTCGCCCAGTCGGTCTCCCTCGCTGCTCGCAATGCTCCCTCCGCGACGCCGCCCCGCCCCTTTCCTTCGTGGCTGTTCGGAGGCTCAGACCTCTTCGCGAAGCCTGTTGTCTCGGCGGCGCAGGCGGCGCATCGCGACCAGGCGTCTCGCCAGCCGGGCCTCGCGGATGGTGAGCATCGCGAAGAGCACGCCCATGGCGAGCAACACGCCGCCGAGCCAGCGCGGGCTGAGCACCACGCTACTCGTACCGCCGGCGAGGCAGAGCGCGGTGGCGATGCCGAAGGTGGTCGCCACCACAAGGCGCGAGAGCAGCGTCGCCGCGTCGCGCGCGTCGCGGACGCGCTGGGCCACGGCGGGATTGCGCGCGGTCGCCGACCCGAACGCGCGCTGCGCCGCGGTGCGGCGCCGGTTGCCGAGCAGTCGCCAGAAGACGAACCCCGAGAGGAGGCGGATCAGCAGGCTCCACGGCATGAGGTGTCCATTGTGGTCCGCGACGCTTTCCGAGGGCCCTCTGGTGCGGGGAGTGACGGCGCGGGCGGTGCTATCGTCGGCCCCCACCGCGGGCACGGAGGAATTGCAATGGTCCGGGCGTACGTGCTGATCACCGCCACCGCCGGGAAGGCTCTCGAGGTGGTCGAGCGCCTGCGCTCCTCGCCCGGGGTCATCCACGCCGATGCCATCACCGGCGAGTACGACGTCATCGCCGAGGTGGAGGCTGAGGACATCGCCGGGATCGGCCGCCTCGTTGTGGAGCGCGTGCAGTCCAACGGGGTCCTCAAGACGATCACCTGCCTGGCGGTCCAGTAGGAACTTGTTGGTCCGCGTCGGTTCGCCCGCCGGGCTGGGCGGCCTCGTCGGCGAAGCCCTCGCGCTGCTCCGCGGCAGCCCCCGGCTGCGCCGCTCCCTGTGGTTCTGGCTCAGCACCGGCCTGGTACTCACTGAGGCGTTCACCATCCCGCTCGCGACGCTGCACGATCGCGGGTCGGTGCTGCCGCTGGCGCTGGGCGCGGCTGGCTGGTGGGCGGCGGTGTCGGTGTTCCTGGTCGGCGGCACGTCCCTGCTGCACACCCCCGACGGGACGCGCATCGACCGCTACGGCATCCCCAACGGGCTGAGCGCGATCCGCGCCTGGTTCTGCTTCCCGCTGATCCTCTGCGCCGCTCTCTCGCTGCCCGGCTCGCTCGGCCTCTACCTGTGGTGTTCGGTGGGCGGCAGCACCGGCATGCTCGACTTCGTCGACGGCTGGATCGCGCGCCGTTTCGGTCCGATCACCGCGCTCGGCAAGGCGCTCGACCCCGCCATGGACGTGCTCTTCTTCGCGATGGCGGCGGTGGGCAATTGGCTGCTCGGCATCGCACCGGGCTGGCTGGCCGCGGGCATCCTCTTCCGCTATCTCGGCCCGTTCCTGGCCACCCCATTCATCTTCCTGGCCGGCAAGCGGCCCGAGCTTGTGCACACCGTGTGGGGGCGGCGCAACACCGCGGCGATCGGCCTGGTGCTGTTCATCCTCATGATCGTGCGGCTGAGCAGCGGGCCTGTGAACACCGTGGCCCTGGTCATCTCCCTGCCGCTGCTGGTGCCCACCTTCGTGCTCCACAGCATCGCACTGGTGCGGCGCACCGCCGAGGCTCCCCGCGCCGGGTGAGGCTGGCACGAGGCGGCAGGCGGGGTCAGGGATCCTGGATCAGCCGTTCCAGAACCGCATCCAGCCAGGAGGATGGAGTCAGGCCAAACGCCGTCGGCACGACGCTGGCGCCAAGGCCGTCGAGCACGTTTGTGAGCTCGGCGTCGCTGAAGCCGGCGGCCAGGAGGTCGCGGAGCTCCGCTGCAGTGCCGGTGACGACGCTGCCCGGCGACGCGGCGACGAACTCGTCGACCACCGCCTCCCAGCCATCCCCGTCCTGCCCCCACTCCTGATGGAAGTAGGCGCCGAAGAGCTGCTCCAGCTGGGGGTAGGCGGTGACCGGGTCGTCGAGGCTGTCCTGGCGCGACATCGGGATGCCTCCGTGGCTCATGGATGGATTGACAACGGGTGGCGGCCGTTCTGGTTGACCGGGTAGGCGGTGAGCACCGCGAACCCTGACCGGTAGCCGCGATGACGCTTCAGCACCACGCGAACGGAGGTGGCCGGCAGCGGTGGGCGGCCGACCTCCCAGCGGTCGCGACGCAGCTCGTTGCCGATCACCTCGTCCATGGTGACCCCGATGGCCAGGCGCGGGCGCCCCCCGCGCCGCCAGCGCTCCACCTTGGCCCGATTGAGCGCCACGCAGGTTTCGACGCAGCGCTGCGCAGTGGCCACGTCGGGGAAGGACCCGGTGGCGGGCAGCCAGGGATGCTCACGGAGGCGCTGCGCCTCCGCCTGCGGGGTGGTGCCGCAGTGGCGTGAGACGGTGTGGCCGTCACCGCGGCGCTCGTACACCGCGAGCGGCTCGACGGCCATGGGCCGGCGCAGGCGGAGGCCGCCATCCAGCTCCACTTCACCCGGCCCGACGTGCGGCGCTGCTCACCGCACCGACTGTCGATGCCTAGCGCGGACGCGCACGGGACAATGCCGGCAGACGCTGGCCGGGGGCGGACGGGGATAATCCGCGCGCTGTGCAGGCCGTGGTCAAGCCGATCGCCGCGCCCGGGTTGGTGCTCGCCGATGTTCCGCAACCGGTGCCGGGCGACGGCGAACTGTTGCTGCGCGTCGCCGCGGCGTCGGTGTGCGGCACGGACGTGCACATCTACGACTGGAACCCGTGGGCGGCAGCGCGCGTCCACCCGCCCCGGGTGATCGGTCACGAGATCTGCGGCGAGGTGGTGGGTCGCGGACCCGGTGCGGACCTGCCGGACGGACGGCGCGTGGCGGTGGAGTCACACATCGTCTGCAGGCAGTGCAACTCGTGCGCGCGCGGTGACTTCCATGTGTGCCCGAACACGCGCATCCTCGGCGTCGACGTCGACGGTGGGTTCACGTCGCTGGTCGTTGTTCCGCAGCTCAACGTGTTCCCCATCAGCGACGACACCACGTCTGAGGTGGCGGCGGCGCTCGAGCCCGTCGGCAACGCCGTGCACGCGTGTTCCTACGGTGAGCTCGCCGGGCGTGCCGTCGTGGTGTTCGGCTGCGGGCCGATCGGCTGCGCTGCGATCGCGATCGCGCGCGCTGAGGGAGCGGCGGCGGTCATCGCCGTCGACCGCAACCGCTACCGGCTCGAGCTCGCCGAGCGGATGGGGGCGACGTCGCTGGTGATGGCTGACAACAACGTCGAGCCCAGCGTTCGCGCGGCGGCGCGCGGCGCCGACATCGACTGCGCTCTGGAGATGAGCGGCGCGCCAAGCGCTGTGATCGCGGCGACGCGGCTGGTGCGCCCGGGTGGTTGGATCAGCCTGCTCGGCATCGGCGACGAGCCGGCCACGCTCGACCTCTCCAACGACGTGGTCATGACCGGCATCAGCCTGCACGGCGTGGTCGGACGGCGGCTACCCCAGACGTGGGAGGCGACGATGGAGTACGTGCGCAGCGGCGCGGTCGACGTCAGCGCGCTGATCACGCACCACTATGCGATGAGCGAGATCGTGGCCGCCATCGAGCTGATCAAGTCGGGCCACTGCGGAAAGGTGTCCCTGCATCCGGGGTGATGCCGTCGGTGTGGGCGAGTCATGCGATGGAAGCCAGCAGCGCTTGTGCCTCGCTTGCTGATCGGACGCGCACGAAGCGCACATGTGACCACCGCGGGTCGGCCGTGGCGGCTGTGTAGCGGGCTCGGTAGTCGGCGTGCTTGGTCCACGACCAGAGGATGATCGAGCGCTCCGGGTCCCGGGAGAACAGTTTCTTGACGCTCTCTCTGTTGCCATTCCAGAGCCGGCGACGGAGGAGTATGCGGGTGAACGTGCGGCGGATGATCCGGCGCATCACCACACGACGGGGCGGGTCGAGCCAGACGATTGTGTCGGCCTTGGCCCAAACGCTGTCACGCACCGCCGCGTAGTTGCCGTCGACCACCCAGCCGTCGGCCGATGTGCCTTGCAGTACCGCCGCTCGGAACCTGTCGACGGGCAGCTCGCGCCAGTCCGGCAGGTGGAAGATTGCGTCGAGCTCGATGTGCGGCACCTGTAGTCGCTGTGCCAGCTGTGCGGCCAGAACAGACTTGCCCGCGCCGGAGTTGCCCACGACCGATACGCGCCGCATGTGTGGTAGTCAGGGTAGCAGGGGCCTTGGTGCCGGGCTTGAGGTGCGCTGTGCGTTGGGCGTGGTGGTCTGGCCCGGCGGTGGCCGTTCCCGTATGGTCACCAGATGGCCATTGAATCCACCAGGACCTCTGACGCCGTCCGCCATCTCGACGCCTCCCTCGAGGAGGATCTCGACACCCTCCGCAACGAGGGCCTGTTCCGGCCGTTGCGGGTTCTCGAGTCGCCGCAGATGGCCGAGGTGGTCGTCGGCGGGCGGCGGCTGATCAACCTCTCGTCGAACAACTACCTCGGCCTCAACACCCACCCGCGCCTCATCGAAGCCGCGGTCAGAGGCGCCAGCGAGTGGGGAGCGGGCAGCGGCGCGGTGCGCACCATCGCCGGGACGCAGTCAATCCACGAAGAGCTGGAGGCGCGCCTGGCGGCGTTCAAACACACCGAGGCGGCGCTCTGCTTCCAGAGCGGCTACACCGTCAACGTCGGTGTCATCGGCTCGATGCTCGAGTCCGGCGACTGCGTGGTCAGCGACAAACTCAACCACGCCAGCATCATCGACGGGATCCGGCTCACCAAGGCGGACCGCATCCTCTACGAGCACGTCGACGTCGACGACGCCGAGAGGGCCCTGAAAGAGGCGCGCGACAAGGGGTATCGGCGCGTGCTGCTGATCACCGACGGCGTCTTCAGCATGGACGGCGACATCGCCCCGCTGCCCGACCTGGTCGAGCGTGCCGAGAAGTACGAGGCGGCGGTGATGGTCGACGACGCCCATGGCACCGGCGTGCTCGGCCGCAACGGCCGCGGCAGCACCGACCACTTCAACCTCCACGGCCGTGTCGCGCTGAACATCGGAACGCTCAGCAAGGCGGTAGGAGTAGTCGGCGGGTACGTCGCTGCGTCGCAGACCGTGCGCGACCACCTCATCCACAAGGCGCGCCCGTTTCTCTTCTCCTCATCGCACCCGGCGGCGGTGGTGCTGGCGTGCATCGCTGCCATCGACGTGCTCGAGCAGGAACCCGAGCTGATCGAGCGGCTCTGGGTGAACGCGCGCTACCTCAAGAAGGGCCTGGCGGAGCTGGGTTTCGACATCGGCCACAGCGAGACCCCGATCACGCCGGTGATGTGCGGCGAGGCGCCCCAGGCGATGGCGCTGAGCGACGCCCTGCTGGAGCACGGCGTGTTTGCGCAGGCGATCGGGTTCCCCACCGTGGCGCGCGGCAGGGCGCGGGTGCGCACCATCGTGACCGCCACCCACACCACGGCGCAGCTCGACGACGCCCTGGCCGCCTTCGGTGCGTGCGGCCCGGCGATCGGTCTGCTCTGACCGCCGCGCGTCCGTAACCCGGCCACAGAATGAAGGCTTGTGTGCAATGACCCCGCCGATAGCGCGCGGCCGCTGAGGTGGCCCACCGCAGCGCCGACGAGCTCGAGGCGGAGCGCCTGATGATCGAGGCCGCGCAGCGCGACCGGGCGGCGTTCGCGCCACTCTACGAGCGCTACGTCGATCAGATCTACGCCTACGCACACACGCTGACCAGGAACCGGGAGCTCGCTGAGGACGTGACCGCCTCCACATTCGCCAAGGCCATCGAGGACCTGCCCCGCTTCGAGTGGCGCGGTGTTCCCTACTCCGCGTGGCTGTATCGCGTCGCGGCCAACCTGGTGGCGCGGCAGGCGCGCCGGCCCGCGTGGCTCGACCTCGACGAGCACCAGCCCGTCGACGGGGAGTCGCCCGAGCAGATCGTCGAGCAGCGCGACCGCGAGGCGACGGTGCGCGCCGCGGTGGCGACGCTTCCCGATGACCAGCGCCAGGCGGTGTTGCTGCGCTTCGGCGGCGAGCTGCGCAACCGGGAGATCGGCGAGATCATGGGGCGCAGCGAGGGCGCCGTGAAGCTGCTCACCTTCCGGGCCATGACGTCGCTGCGCCAGGAACTGGGGGCGCCAACGCCCGCGGAACGTTCGATGGAGGGACGCTGATGAACCCGGCAGAGATCCTCGACCGCGCCCTGGAGGCCGGAGCCACCGGCAGAACGGCGCCGGCCTCGGTACGCGGGCTGCTCGACGTCGCCACCGAGGTCGCCCAGGCGCTCACCGCCAGCAGGCTCAGCCGCGCCGACCACGACCGCATCTACGCGCGCTCGCTGGCGATGCTGGAGGCAGCGGTCGACGAGCAACGCCGCGGCTGGCAGCGCGCGCTGCACCCGCACAGGCCGGCACCCGTGCTCATCGGCGGGGCGGCGCTGACCCTCGGGGCCGCGGCGCTCGGCTGGGCCGTGCTGCATGGACGCCGCTCCCACGCGCCGGTCGCTGCCTGACCTTTCGCGCGGCCTGCGGTACCGTTGTCGCATGCCCGGCGACGACCGCGACGTTCCTGACGAGCTCACCCCGCGTGAGAAGGCGCGCCTGCGCGCGCGTGATCGCAAGCGCGCCACCCGGATGGTGGTCGACAACGCCGGCGTGAAGCGCACCGCGCTGGCCCTGGCAGCACGGCGCGCCGTGCCCCCGGCCAAGGACGTCGAGACGACCTAGCCGCCTCCCTCGTCGTCGCGGCGCACGCGCGCGGCGGTGGCCGCGAGCAGCATCGGGGCGGCGGTGTCGTCCACTGGTAGCTCTGTGTCGACGGCGAGGCGGCGCTGGCGGAAAGGCGCCGACGGGGCCTCGAAGACCACCTTCACTGCGCCCACGGCCTCGCCGGCGGCGGCGGTGGCGATGGCGGTGGAGAAGGCGTCGAGCTGGTACCGGTGGGTGACCAGGCTGTCGGCGGGGAACGAGGCGTCCGTGAGCCACTCGCGAACGGCGGCGAACGTCCGCCAGCCGGCTGGCTCCCTGCCGAAGCCGCCGCTGCCGGCGATGGTGAGCTCGCGCGACCAGAGTGCCGACCAGTCCAGCTCGAGGCGACCGGCCCGGCCGGCGACCACGATGGTCGCGCCCGACCGGAGCAGGCGCATCCCCAGCGCGACGCTGGCGGCGGTGCCCCGGCAATCGATGACGGCGTCGAGGCCGCGGTCGAGGACCGGCAGGTCGTCGCCGGCGACGATCATCCGACGCGCCCCCAGCAGCTCGGCGGTGCGGTCGAGAAGCTGCGCCGGGCTGCCCCGCCAGACCCGGGCGGCGCCGAGGCACTCGAGCGCGCGGGCGACGCTGCTCTCGTCGACGGCGAGGTGCGCGGGCAGCTTGCGACGTCGCCGCCCGGTTCGCTGCGGGCCGCGGGCGTCGACCATCACGGTGATGTCGACGTCGGGATGGAGGCGCCGCAGAGCGGCGATCACGAGGCGGGTGGTGGTCCCCGAGCCGATCACCGCGACGCGGTCGCCGCGCCGGTTCCAGCGCAGCACGGCGTGGATGGCCGCCGCCAGGGAGACGCCGAGGACGCCGCGCTGGTCGGAGATGCCGTCGGCGGGGATGAGCATCTCCTCGTGGGCCAGCACCCCCTCCGACCAGCCACCGCCCGAGGCCAGGCCGCCGTCCGCGCCAGGCCCGATGACGCTGGGGCGGTCGCGGTTCTCGCAGAGCTCGGCCTCGCCGGCGGCGCAGCGCGCACACGTCGGGAAGCCGCGGATCATGCAGCCCGCGTTGGGCTCGACGAGGACGCGCTGGCCCTCGCGCGCCCAGCGGGTGCCATTGACCTCCTCGACGACCCCGACCACCTCGGAGCCCGGCACCATCGGCAGGGGTCGCGGCGCTCCCATCGGGGGCAGGGTTCGGTCGGAGCTGAGCAGGGCGAGATCGCGGGCGTTGATCCCAGCGAGCGTGGGCCGGATCAGGGCCCAGCCCGGTGCCGGCGGGATCGGCCGGGCGATGTCGCGCAGCTGGACCAGCGGGGGCGCATCGCCACGACGCGCGGGGTCCGCGTCGAGCACCAGCGCGCGAATCGGGGCGTCGCCGCCGTCGAGAACGGTGAGGCCATCGGGTGTCACGGTCGGCAACGATACCGCCGCGCGCCTGCCGGGGCGGCAGAATACCGGCAGATGAGCGCGAGCCCGCCCCCTCCGCCGCCTCCTCCGCCACCGCCCGGGGGGTGGCCGCAGCTTCCGGGGTGGGGGCCGCCGGGGCCCGCGCCGGCATGGCAGGGACCGGGGGGACCGCCTCCCGGCTGGGGGTGGCAGCAGCAGCCCGTCCTCCCCGTTTCGGGCCGCTTTCGCGCCCAGACCGTCGGCGAGTTGCTCGACTCGGCCTTCACGCTGTACCGCCGCAACGTCCGCCTGATCCTCTCGATCACCGCCGTCGTGCAGCTGCCGCTGGCCGTCTTCAGCTACATCACCTACCAGCTCACCGGCATCACCAGCGCGACCACGCGGCTGCAGCAGCTCAGCGCCGGCGGCACGATCACCTCCGAGCAGCTCTCCAACGTCACCTCCACGCTGTTCACGCTGCTGGCTGTGGTGTTCGGCATCGCGCTGCTCCAGGCGCTGGTGGTGCAGCCGATCGCCACTGCGGCGATGACCCGCGCGGTCGGCGACATCTACCTCGACCAGCCGGCCAGCCTGGGGAGCGCGTATCGCGCCGTGGGACAGCGGCTCGGGGCCGTGGTGGGCGTGTCGATGCTGCTCTTCGGCTTCGGCATCCTGCTGTTCGGGGTGTCCTTCGGGCTGGTCGCCGGCGCGGTGTACGCCTTCGGCTCGGGTGGCTCGGCGCTGCTGATCCTGGTGCTGCCGGCGGCGGTCTTCGCGGCGATCCTGATGTACACGCGCTGGCTCTTCGCCACGCCGATCGTCATGCTCGAGCGCGCCAGACCCGTCGCCGCGCTGCGCCGCAGCTGGCGCCTGGTGCGCGGGACGACGCCACGCGTGTTCGGCATCACCATCCTCGTCGGCCTGATCACGGGCATCCTCGGCGCCATCGTTGGCGGGCTCATCAACGTGCTCACCCAATTCGGCGACGTCGGCATGCGGCTGCTGCTGACCCAGCTCGCGTCCCTGGTGGTGGCGGTGCTCATCCAGCCGATCAGCTTCATCGTGGTCGTGCTCCTCTACTACGACCTGCGCATTCGCAAAGAGGCCTTCGACATCGAGATGCTCGCGGCCAGCATCTGATGCGCCGCGCTCTCCGCTGGGTCGCGGCGCTGCTGCTCGGCGGCGCAGCCGTGATCAGCACGTCGACCACGTCGGACGCCGCCGCATGTTCGGCGCTCGACTATCAGACTGGGCTGGCCGCGGCGGCGGCCACCCTGAACCAGGCGCCGGCGGACGTCCCCAGCGCACAGCGCCAGGTGAGCGCTCTGGCGACGGCATACCCCCGCAGCGCGGTGGCGCTGCGGCCGGTGATCGCCGACCTCGCCACCATCCCGGCCAAAGAGAAGGACCTCGAGGACGCGCAGCTGCGGCTCACATCGATGAGCACCACGCTCGCGTACGCGCGCGGCTCGGTGTGCAACGAGAACTCCGCAGCGGCCCGCAGTGCGCTGCACAACGTGTACGCCTCGCCGGACTTCCGCCACCTCGACGACACCAACCAGCCAGGCCTGCTGCAGACCATCGTCAACGCGATCGCCAACCTGGTCGGCCGCGGCGCCGGAGCGCTCGGTCCGGTCGGTGCCGCCCTGCTCGGCGCCCTGGTGCTGGCCGTGTGCCTGCTGCTGGTCTGGCGGCGCTGGCACGGCTCGGCGGCTCTGCGCGACGCCGGCGT
>NZ_JAEKNS010000030.1:0-25786 GCF_016464765.1 Candidatus Aeolococcus gillhamiae
GGGTGGCGACCGACCCACGTCGGGGTGAGCGGCGGCCGGCACGATCTCTCCGGCGCGGGCGGGCGGCCGGTGTCCCTGCTCCTGCGGGCGGGGCCGATAGAGGCGGTGCTCTTCGACTACGGGCTCACGCTGGTCCACTTCGAGCGGCCCGTCGAGGCGGTCGAGGCGGCGCAGGTGGCCATCGCCGCACGCATCGAGGCGGCCGGCCATCGCCGCCCCGACGTGGCCGTGCTCCGCGAGGCCGTCCACGATCGTGTCGAGGCCGAGGTGGGGGCTCACGAGGCGAGCGGGGCGCTCGAGGAGGTCGACGTGGCCGCCCTGCAGCAGCGCGCCTTCGCCGACATCGGCCTGGACCTCGATGCCGGCCTGCGCGAGCAGTGCAGCGTGCTCGTGCAGGAGGCGTGGTGGCACGGGGTCAGGCCGTACCCGGACGCTCTTCCCACCCTGCGCGTGCTCCGTGAGAGCAGCCTGCGCATCGGCATCTGCTCGAACGCCGCGTACCACTCCGCGAGCGTGCACGGCCAGCTCGCACACGTCGGCTTCGCCGCGCTGCTGGACGCCGCGGTGTTCTCCGGCGAGGTGGGCTGGCGGAAGCCGTCGCCGCGACTCTTCGAGGCCGCGCTGAGCGCGCTGGGCACCAGCGCCGCAGGCACGGTGTTCGTCGGCGACCGCGTGCGCGAGGACATCCGCGGTGCAGCGGACGCCGGGATGCGCACGGTGCTGATCGTTCGCGACGGCGCGGGCGCGCAGGAGGAGGCGGCGGAGAACGCACCCGACGCGATCATCACGTCGCTGTCCGAGCTGCCCGCGCTGCTGCTCGACGAGTCACAGTTGTGACAAGAGTCGGGAGAGAAAACCAAGCGGGGCTATACTCGGCCAGCGTCACGGTTCGACGATTCCCACACACACCGTTGAGGCTTCGCCGCAGTGGACTTTCGTGACTACCTCAAGGAGAGATGCCGGCTTCGTGGCATCTCGCTGCACCGGCTCGCCCTGCTCTGTGACCTCAACCAGATCTACTTCTACCAGGCGGTCAACAAGAACAAGGAGAACCCGCCACCGTGGGTGCTGCGCCGCGCCGCCCCGCACCTCGGCGTGTCGTACCTCGACCTGATGATCGCCGCCGGCTACCTGCGCGACGAGGACCTGCACGACGGGAAGAGCGGCGCGGCGGGGACGGCAGCCAAGGCGGGCTGACTCACCGCGACAGCCGCGCCCGCGCTGGTTGGATACTGGGACGGTGAACTGGCCGCGCGCCATCATCCACGTCGACCTCGACGCGTTCTACGCGTCGGTGGAGCAGCTGCGCCGACCCGAGCTGCGCGGCAAGGCCGTCATCGTCGGCGGCGGCGGCGAGAACTACCGGCGCGGCGTGGTCAGCGCCTGCTCGTACGAGGCGCGCCGGTTCGGGGTGCACTCGGCGATGCCCCTGGGACGCGCGCTGCGGCTCTGCCCGCACGCGGTGGTCCTGCCGGTGGATTTTACCGCGTACCGCGCGGCGTCACGCGCGGTCTTTGACCTGGCCCGGCAGCTGACCCCGCAGATGGAGCCGGTGTCGCTCGATGAGGCGTACCTCGATGTGACCGGCTCGATCCGGCGAATGGGCCTGCCCGACCAGATGGCCCGGGACCTGCGCGACCGCATCAAGGCGGAGTGCGAGCTGGACGCCTCGTGCGGCGTGGCCACCTCGAAGATGGTCGCCAAGGTGGGCAGCGACCTCGAGAAGCCTCGCGGGATGGTGGTCGTCCCACCCGGCGACGAGGCCGCGTTCCTGGCCCCGCTGCCGCTGCGCCGCCTCCCCGGGCTGGGGCCGGCGTCGGAGAAGGCGCTCTCGAGCCTCGGGCTGGTGACGCTCGGCGACCTCGCCGCTTTCCCGCTGCCGGCGTTGCGCCGCCGCCTCGGCGAGCACGCCGCGATCAGCCTCAGCGAACGCGCCCGCGGCATCGACCGCAGCGACGTGACCGTGCCGGACCGGCCCAAGAGCATCTCCCGAGAGGAGACGTTCAGCACCGACGTCAGCGACCGCGCCGAGCTGCATCGTCTCCTGCGCGCCTGCGCGGCCGACGTGGGCAGACAGCTGCGCCACGGGCACTGGGCGGCGAAGACGGCGACTCTGAAACTGCGCTACTCGGACTTCGCCACCTACACGCGCCAACTCACCTGGCCGACACCCCAGGACGGTGACATCGTGCTGGCGCAGGCAGGGATGCAGCTGTTCAACACGGCGTGGTCGGGAGCGCCAGTGCGCCTGCTCGGCATGGGCGTCAGCGGCATCATCCCCGCCGCCCAGCTCGACCTCTTCGACGTGCATGGTGCGCCGCGCGACACGCGGTTGGATCGCACGCTGGACTCGCTGCGTGAGCGCTTCGGCAACGCCGCGCCGAAACGCGGTGGCGCACCCGCCTTGCGCGACCTGGATTTTCGCGGTGAGGATCTTCGGACAGACGACGAGGACTGAGAGCCGGAATTCCCGGTCGGGACGCGTGGCGCTACACGTGCAGGAAGGACTTCACGAGCTGGATGATCAACACGGCGCCGCCTCCCTTGACGAGCATGTCGACGAGGAAGCCGGAGCCGGACTCCTGGTGCTGCATCACCTTGTGCAGGCTCGAGAATGCCACCCCGGCCGGGATCAGGTACTCGCCGGCGGTGAGCAACGGGCTGGCCACAGTCTCCCAGACGTGCAGGGTGTCGTGGCTGGGATCCACCTGCACGTCCATGAGCAGGTGGGTGAGAACGGTGAAAAACATGATCATCGGAGCGAACCTCCCCGGCGTCGGTGTGCTGAAAGCGCCTGGGATCAGCTTCGAGCCGCCGCACGGACGTCGGCGGGACGGTTACCGCGCCCCGCCAGGACGTCCCCGCGCTGTCCGCGCGCGCCGCCCCACTGTTGCCGGAGTGACCGAGGTCATCGTCAGGGAGCTGCGGCTGCGCGGGTACGAACATGTGCAGCACGTCGTTCCGGCCCACCCCGCCGCCCCCGCACATGGCGCTCACGAAGGCGCGCTGCGAGCGCGCGAAGCACCAGTCGCTGACCGGCTGGCGCGGCGCCACTCACGACGACGCGACCACGACGTCGCCCTCGGCCTCTGAGCGGCTCCGCTTTTGTACGCCGCCCGTCCGCAACAGCCGCCTAGCCTGCCGGCATGGCGGCCGGGAGACGACGGGGGGCGCTGACGTGGTGACCACGGTGATCCACGCCGACCTTCATCTCACCATACTGCTGTCGTCGTGCGGTCCATTCGGGTTCATCCCCGACGGGGTCTGCAATTTCCTTGGAGGCGCGTCAGACGCCATCTCGCAGGCGGGCGAGGTGATCCAGAACCCCTTCCGCTGGCTGTATCACCACACCCTTGGTGCACCGATTCCGCAGCAGGCGGGGGAGCCGGGGTGGGACGCCTGCCAGTCCGACTGGATGCAGCCTGCCTGCCCGAAGCTCATCGACGAGCTGAAGCCGGCCGATGTGACCCTCGCCGATGCCTGGCCGCGGCTGTACAGCGCGTTCGCGGTGTCGGGCGTGTTCATCGCCATGACGTGCTGCGTCGCGCGCGTGGTACGGGGCGTGTTCGACCAGCGCGCCGACCCCCTGCACCTGGTGGTCGATAACGTCGTCCGCGTGCTGGTGGCGACGTGCCTGCTGATCGCGCCGAGCCCGGGAGATTCACTGCTGCTCAACGTCATGAAGCTGAGCACCAGCGCGTCGGGTCGCGTCGCCGCGGCTGCAGGCGGCGCGGTTGCGTCTGCCTTCACCACCAACCTCGACCTCGGCAAGGTGGTCGGCAACATCGCAGCCGTCGGCTTCGGGCTGGCCGGCATCGGTGACTTCCTGGTGGCCATTCCCATCCTGCTGGTGGCGTTCGGCTTCGTGTACGTTCTCTCGCTATACCTGCTGCGGATCATCCAGCTGGTGTTTGCCGTGGCCTCGGCGCCGCTGTTCATCGCGCTGGCCGTGTACGACCATCGCAGTCGATTCGTCCAGTGGTGGCTCGACCTCTTCACCTCGGCCATGCTGCTGCCGATCGTCCTATCGGTGTGCGGTTCCCTCACCGCGGGCGTGGCGCTCTTCTTTCTGAACGGCAACCAGGGCGGCGTGACGACAGCGGGTGCTGCAGAGGCGTTGACCCGCACGATCCTGGCCTGCTTTGCGGTGCTCGGCGGAATCTGGATGACCGGCAAGGCGGTGCACGGGCTCGCCTGGCGATCGTTCAGCCACGGTGGCATCACCGGTGCGGCGACCGCGATGTCGACGACTGTCATGGCGCTGCCCAACGCTGCCGGCGACGTGTCTGCGCTGATGAGGCTTGGAGGTCGCGCGCCGAGAGCCGGAGGCGTGCTCGAGACGCTGAGCCGGCCGGCGCGGCGAGGGGTAGCCGCCACCACCTCGTCACGGCCAAACAGCGAGACCGGCGTGGTGGTGGCCGCGGCTGCCGCCGGCCACGCTGCGGCGATGTCGGGGGAGAGCTCCGAGATCGATGCGGCGATGAACGTCGCCGGCGCTGCCGACTTCAGCCAGCACAGCGCGGTGTCGGGCGTGCTCGCCGACCCCGCCGCCCAACTCGCCTTCAACCGGGCCGCGGCGGCCGCGGTGGGCCGTTTCGCGAGCGGCGAGGAGGGATGGCGCGCCGTGCTCGCGGCCACCGGACATCTCGACGGATTGGATCCACCTGCTGCGCAACGTGTGGCGGACTACACCCGCGCGCTGGCGGCAGACGCGCACCTCGGTGACGCCGTGGCCGGCGTCACGCTGGCCAGCCTGCTGCACAACCAGGCGCCCGACCTCACGCCGATCCTTCGAGCCCGACAGGCGGCAGTGCGGTGAGCCAATCTCCACGCAGCATCCGCGTGCCACTCAACGTCGACGCGCAGTTCCGTCTAGCCGTCGGTCCATTGCTCCTGCCAGTTCGCGCCCTGATCGTGGTGGCGTCGGTGAGCCCCCTGGCATATCTGCTGCTCACCCTGCGCCTCCCCGGCCTGTGGGGCGCTGCCGCGGCCGGTTTCCTCCTGGCACTGGCCGCCTCTTTCGGGCTTCCAGAGCGGCAGGGCGTGTGGCTCGGCACCCACCTGGCCTACCGTCATGCCTGGCGGTTGCTGCCCTCGACCGTCACCCGGGGGACCGCCGCCCACGCGCTCGTGCGCGACCTCGACGGCTCCATCCGCGTCAGTGGCGAGCGTGGCAGTGCGTCGGTGCAGCGGTGGGTGCCGCGGCGTTGGCGCCCGCTCCTGGCGGTGCCGGCGCCGGCCACGGATGCGCGGGGATTGCTGCGTCTCGCCCCCGGAGGGCACCGGGGCGTCCTCGTGCTGCAGGGGCCGCCCGTCAGCCTCAGCAGCGACACGTACCTGGAATGGTGCGCGGCGGTGATCCGGTGGGTTGGGACCGTGGACTGTCCAGTGCAGTTCCTCACCCTGATGACTCACCACGACGCCGACCGGGTCGGTGATGCCTTCGACCGGCGCGTCAGCGGATGGCCGCACACGCCGCTACGGGACATCGAGCGCGTGCTGGCCAGCACGCTCGCGGAATCGACGCTCGGCCTGCGCCACTACGTGGTGCTCGCCCCGCTCTCGGCCGGCGACGACGGTGTGCCCCATCTGAGCACGCCGTGGCGCGCAGCGCGCGCGCGGCACGCCACCGCGGAGGATGCGCAGCGGGCGCTGCAGTCAGCTGTGCGCACCGCCGCAGCGTTCGCCATCGACGTGCGTGCCGCCGATCGCGACGACATCGCCGCTCTCCTTGCCCACACGCCACTGGGCGCCTCGCGCGCGATGGTCGGAGACCAGGTGCTGCACATCGGCGAGCGGCACCACGTCGTGCTGACCACGACCCGCCTCCCGGCCACGCTCGAGGTGGGAGCGGTAGTTGACGCCATGACGCGCGCGCACGCCTTCGGCATCGCCAGCCTGCACGTCTTCCCGGTGGCACCCGCCGTCGCGCGGAAGGTGCTCCACAGGCGGTCGTCGATGCTCCTTCATGCGGAGCGGCAGGGGGCTGACCCGGTCGAGGCGCAGGTGGCGCTGCAGGACACGACCGACGTCGTCGCTGCCCTCGCTCAGGGCGAGGTGAGGCCCTGCCGCATCGCGCTGACGGTCTCGGTGGCGCACAGCGCGCGCGACCTCGCGCATGACGCCGCAGAGCGCCTCGGCGCGGTGCTGGCCGCGCATGGCTTTCGCACCACTGAGGTGAGCGGTCCCGGCTTCCTCCCTGCCCTGGCGCTGGCGCCCGGATGCCCACCTCTGGCGCGAAGCCTGGTGCTCACCTCGGACTCCGTCGCCGCGCGGATGTTGCCCTGCCTGGGGACCCCGTTCGCGGACATCGGTGCCCCACTGCTGGGCGTCAACGTCCTCAACGGCACGCCGGCGCACTTCTCGGTGTGGGCGCAACCCAACCACAATCTGGTCGTGGTGGGCAGCTCCGGGGCGGGCAAGTCGGTCGCCGCCAAGACGCTGCTGGTGCGCCACGTGATGGAGAACGTCGCGGCCGTGGTCATCGACCCGGACTCGGAATACCAGTCGGTGATGCACGCCGTGGGCGGCCGCTACCTCGAGCTGGGCACGGAGGCGCTCAATCCGCTCGCCGTCGCGGTCGGGACCTCCCCGGACGCCGCGGCCGCGATGGTGCTACCGATCCTGTCGGTGATGGCCGGCGACGACCGAGGGGTTCGCGACGGCCGGCCGATCCGGCGCCTCCCGGACGAAGACCAGGGTTGGCTGCACGGCGAGCTGGTCGACTTCTTCAGCGCGCGCGAGCGGGCCGCGCCGGCAGCTCTCATGCACGACGCGGTCGACCATCTCCAGACGCACGCGATGTCGCGCACCCTCACCGATCGCGAACGCGACCGCTGCCGCATCATCACGGCACGGCTGCGCCGCTTCACCCAGGGTCGGCGCGCCGCGGTGTTTGACCGTCCTTCCACCTTTGCAGTCGACGGCCAGCCGATCGCCGTCGGCCTGCGCTCGTTCGCGATGACGTACGGCGCCGACCTAACACCGGCGCTGGCGGTGCTGCTCACTGCCATCCTCGATGCGCTCGGCAGGGGGCGCGGTCGCATGATCGTGGTCGTCGACGAGGCGCACCGCATCACCTCCGATCCTGACGCGGGCGAGGTGCTGGGGCAGCTCGTGCGCCAGGCTCGCAAACACGGCGCGGGCGTGTGGATGCTCTCGCAGCGCGTCGAGGATTTCGTGCGGACCGACCTCGGCCGCACCCTCGCCGCGACCTCCTCGTCGAAGCTGGTTCTCGGAACCGAGGAGGCCGTTGTCGACGAGGTGCGCGACGTCTTCAAGCTCCGCGACGAGGAGGTCGCAGCGATCAGTCCCGCGGTGCCGGGTCGCGGCGTGCTCCTCGCCGGTCCGGAGCGGGCGGTCGTCGGCGTGCTGCCGGGGCCGGCGATCATGGCGCTGGCCGACACCCGCACCGCCGGCGTTGCACCGGGTCTCCTCCGCGCGGGCGCGGGCTGATGTCCCTGTCCGCAGCGGCCGCTCACCTTCTCGCCGCGCGCAGTGTGCGCCGTCTTCTGGGGTGCGGTTGCCTGTGCTTGATCGCGCTGATCGCGATGCCCGTCTTCGTGCTGTTCTCCGTCGTCAACGGACTCATACCCGGTGACGCCAGTGCCGGCATCAGCCAGGTCGACGCCACTGCCGGCGTGGTCGTCGGGGGCGCTGAGCCGCTG
Source organism: Candidatus Aeolococcus gillhamiae (assembly GCF_016464765.1). NCBI lineage: Bacteria > Bacillati > Candidatus Dormiibacterota > Candidatus Dormibacteria > Candidatus Aeolococcales > Candidatus Aeolococcaceae > Candidatus Aeolococcus > Candidatus Aeolococcus gillhamiae. Next base: position 7,668 of record NZ_JAEKNS010000030.1, read on the forward strand.
GCCCCGGGCCACTTCACGGTGAGCCAGGGCTTCGGGTGCACGGTGTTGTCCGCGGAGCCGAAGCCGCCTCGTGGGTACACGTGCCCACCGGATGCCGCTCACCACGGCTTCGTGTGGTTCCACACGGGCATCGACCTGGCGGCGGCCGCCGGGCTGCCCGTGTTCGCCGTCGCTCCGGGCAGCATCCACGTGGTCGAGTCGACCGTCGGCTTCGGGATCCACATCCTTCTGACGCCGCCGTCCCAGCAAGGACCGCAGGTCACCTACCTGTACGGACATCTCAGCGAGGTGGCGGTGCTGGATGGCGACGTGGTGCGCGCCGGTGACCCGATCGGCTACGTGGGGACGACCGGCAACAGCAGCGGGCCCCATCTCCACTTCGAGGTGGACGTGGGCGGCGTCCCAGTCAACCCCTGCGCGACGTTTCCGAGCGGCTACCTCGTGCCCGCCGGCGTCGCGGCCGAGGGTTGCCTCGCCTGGGCCATCTGACCGAAGCCCGCCGCCGTCCGTGCGCAACGCCGGCGGCGCGGCCTATCGTGGTCTCCGTGACCGGCACGGACATCTCCGCAACCACGGGCTACGCGTGGTCTCCCACGCGGGAACAGGTCGAGCGCAGCCGGCTGCGCTCGTTCATGACCAAGCTCGGCGTCGAGGACGTCGAGGAGCTCAAAGACGTGGCCCGCCGCGAGCCTGAGCGGTTCTGGGCGGCGACCATCGACGATATCGGGATCGGCTGGCAGCAGCCCCCCACGCAAATGCGTGACACCAGCGAGGGCCTCCCCTTCACGCGCTGGTGGACCGGCGGCCGTCTCAACCTCGCCACCAACGCGGCCGACCGCTGGGCGCAGACCCAGCCCGGCAGGGACGCGGTGGTGTGGGAGGGCGACGACGGCAGCGAGCGAGCGTGGAGCTACCTCGAGCTTGCCGCCGAGACCGCGCGCTGCGCCAACGGGTTGCGCGAGCTCGGGGTGGGGCCCGGGGACGCCATCGGGCTGTGTCTCCCCATGATCCCCGAGACCGTTGCCGTCTTCCTCGCCTGCGCCAAGGTGGGCGCCATCGTCATCCCGCTGTTCAGCGGCTACGGGGCGGGCGCGATCGTGGCCCGCCTCGCGGACTGCGACGCCAAGGTTCTGGTCATCGCTGACGGATTCCTGCGGCGCGGCGCGCCGGTCACCGCCAAACCGGTCGCCGATGAGGTGGCCTCCCTCGTCCCCTCGCTCGAGCACGTCGTCGTGGTGCGCCGGCTCGGCACTCTTGACACCCGCATGCAGCGCGGTCGCGACGTCTGGTACGACGATCTCACCGTCGCGCAACCGTCGGAAGCGGCGACGCATGACAGTGACGCCGACGACCCCTTCATGCTCATCTACACGAGCGGGACGACGGGACGTCCCAAGGGCACCGTCCACGTGCAGGGTGGCTTTCCCATCAAGTCCACCCAGGACATGGCGCACTGCTTCGACGTCGGGCCCACCGACCGCCTCCTCTGGTTTACCGACATCGGCTGGATGATGGGGCCGTGGGCGATTTGCGGCGCGCTGACCATCGGCGCCACGCTGGTGCTGTTCGAGGGCGTTCCCGATCATCCCGGCCCCGACCGTCTCTGGTCGGTGGTGGAACGCCACCGTGTGAGCGTGCTCGGAGTGGCACCCACGGTGGTGCGCGCGCTGATGAGGCATGGCGACGCGCCGGTCCACGCCCACGACCTCTCCAGCCTGCGCGTCCTCGGCTCCAGCGGCGAACCCTGGAACGACGATCCCTGGCAGTGGTTCCTCGACAACGTCGGCGGCGGGCGCTGTCCGATCATCAACTACAGCGGCGGGACCGAGGTGAGCGGCGGCATCGTCTCCGGCACCATGCTGAGCCCCCTCAACCCTGGCGCCTTCGCGGGGCCGTGCCCGGGCATGGACGCCGATGTCCTCGACGAGAACGGCAACAGCGTGCGCAACGAAGTTGGCGAGCTTGTGGTGCGCTCACCGTGGCCCGGCATGACGCGCGGCTTCTGGCACGACCGCGAGCGCTACCTGGAGACATACTGGACGCGCTGGGCCAACATCTGGGTGCACGGCGACTGGGCAGAGATCGGCGGCGACGGGCTTTGGTACATCCGCGGGCGCAGTGACGACACCATCAAACTGGCCGGCAAGCGGCTCGGGCCCGCGGAGGTGGAGTCGGCGCTTGTCGCGCATCCCGACGTGGCCGAGGCGGCGGCGATCGGCGTCCCCGACGAGCTCAAGGGCGAGGCGCTGGTGTGCTTCGTGGTCCTCAAGCCGGGCGCCGTGGACAGCACCGAGCTGCGCAGTGCGCTGACTGCACGGGTCGCAGCCGAGATGGGCAAGGCGCTCAAGCCGAAACATGTGCTGGTCATCGCCGAGCTGCCCAAGACGCGCAACGCCAAGGTGCTGCGTCGTGTCGTGCGCGCTGTGTACCTCGGCACCGATCCGGGCGACCTGTCGTCGCTGGAGAACCACAGTGCGATCGAGGCGCTGCAGGGGGTCCGCGCGAGGGTCTGACCCGCCTCACAGCGGACTGGCGGCGGACAAAGGGGCGGCGCTTGCGTCAGTCGGCGCGGACGACGCCACAGCGGCAGCACGTTGGTGACAGGATCGCCGGCTTTCCACGCGCCGTCGTCGCCTGGCGACGGCATCGCCCATCGAGGTCCACACCATGGCCAACACCGTCCACCTCGCCGGAAGCGCGCGGCTGTACCCGCATTTCGGCGCCTACGCCGTCAGCGCGCGTCCACTCACCGAGGTCGAGCTGGCTGCGCCGGCTGTGGTCACCACTCACCTCCGCGAGTCTCCTCACGCGGACAGCCTGGGAGTTGCGCTGGCACGGCAGCAGCACACTCCGGTGCAGGTACGCCGCTATGTCAACGCGCGCGAGCTCGTCGAGGCGCACGGCAGTGACAGTGACGACCTGGCCGCCGTCACGCGGTGGGCAACCGGCGCCGGACTTCGCGTTCGGCGAGCCGACCATGCCGCGACCACGCTGGAGCTGGACGGCTCACTCGGCGCGTTGGCGCGTGCCTTCGGCGTGACGCTCGAGCACGTCCGCGAACGCGACGCGGTGACCGGCGCGCTGGCTGCGTATCGCGATCATCACGAGGAGCTGAGCGTGCCCAGCGATCTTGACGGCGTGGTCACGGCGGCGCTGGGGCTGAGCGACCGCGCCGTCGGCCGGCCCCGCCTTGCGGTTCTCCCCCGCGGGCGTGGGAGCGCCCACAGCTACAGACCCGAGGAGCTCGCCCGCATCTACGACTTCCCGGTGCTGGACGACGGCGGAGAGGGACAGCGGATCACTGTGGGGATCGCCGAGCTCGGCGGTGCCGTGTACCGTCCCGACCTGGCGGCTTTCGCCGCACGCCATCCGCGGTTGCGCGTGGTCGAGGAGGCGGTGCACGGCCGGGGGCCGACGTCGGACCCGTTCGGGCCGGACACCGAGGTGGCACTCGACTGGCAGGTGATCGCCGGGATCCTCGCCCACTGCGCACCGCAGGCCGACGTGTTGCTGGTCATCAGGTACGCACCCAACACGGACCGCGGTTTCAGCAACCTCGAGGCATCCTTCGCCACTGACGGCCGCGACTACGCTGCGGTGTCGACGAGTTGGGGCGCTCCGGAAGATCGCTGGACGCCGGCAGCGATGGACACGATGGATCGGGCGTTCCAGATGGGCGCGCTGCGCGGCATGGTTCACAGCGTGGCCGCGGGCGACAACGGCTCGACTGATGCGCGCAACGATGGTCGCCAGCACGCCGACCATCCCGCGTCGGCGCCGCACGCGGTGGGCTGCGGAGGGACCCGGCTGGTCGCCGAGCGTGGCCAGCGGATCACCGAAGAGGTGTGGAACGAGCTTGGTATTGCACAGGGCGCCACCGGTGGCGGTGTCAGCGAGCATTTCGCGGTGCCGCGCTACCAGGCGGCGGCCGGGATACGTCCGGTGTCGCGCAACGACGGGCGGCCGGGTCGCGGAGTGCCAGACGTGGCCGGCAACGCCGACCCGCTCACCGGCTACACCATCCATCACCGCGGCGTCGACAGCATCGTCGGGGGTACGTCGGCGGTGGCACCGCTGTGGACGGCGCTGTTCGCGGTGGTGAGCGCCTCGACCGGACACCGTCTCGGCAATGTGCTGCCCGCGCTGTACGGAGCACGCGACGTGGGCTTCACTGACGTGACCACTGGTGACAACGGCGCCTACCCCGCCGTCCCAGGGTGGGACGCGGCAACCGGCCTCGGGGCGCCGTCGGGACGGACCCTCTGCGCCGCGTTGCGAAGCTCGCTGGTGCTGCGCCAGGCGCGCACGGCGGCGCAGAGCCCGCAACCCGCAACGGCATTCCGACATCTCGAGCTGGACTGACCGTCGACTCCCAGGTCGGTGCGACGAATGACTCGACTACGCTCGAGCCGTGGAGTCCTCGCACCAGCCGCCGTCGGCCGACGTCCTGCGGCGGCTGTCTCTTGCCGCCGTGTCGGTCGCGGAGGTCACCGCCGAACAGTTGGTCGACGACCCTCCGGAAATCCCCTGGCACATCACCCCGCCGCTGGGACAGATTGCCATGCAGCTGCGCAGCACGGTGCGGCGCGTCGCCATCGGCGCGGGGCTGGCACGCAACGACGAGCTGGTTGACGCGGTGCGCAACCTGCCGGGTGTCCCAGCGGTGGTCACCAGCCCCGCGGGGGGCACGTTCATCGTGGGCGGTGAGGCGTGGCTCGGACTCTGCGCGATCGGATCGCCGCCGCCGGGGCAGCCGATGCCGCTGGACTGGATGCTCCATTCCCTGCATCGGTGGTTCGAGCGTGCCCTGGTGCCGTTCGGCGTGGCCAGCACGATCGAGCGTGTCGAAGGAGCGTGGTGCCCTGGGTTCAGCGACATCGCCGTCGACGGTCGCAAGCTCGCCGGGCTGGGATTCAGGGTCACCCGCGAGCGGGTGGTGATGCGCGGGGTTCTGGCAGTTCGCCCGATGAGCAACGACGACTTCGATGTGCTGGTGCGCACCCACCGACTCATCGGTGTCGAGCTGCGCAACGGCGCAGCCATCTCGCTCGCCGAGGCGGCCGTTTTGCCCGACCTCGACGTGGCCGCCACCATCGACGCTTTCCGGGCGGTGGCCACCACGGGTTGATGCGCATCGTCGCGCGGTAGAGTGGCGGCGTCGCGGACTCGGACACCAGGATCCGGCGGCGATCACTCGGGGGACGGCGGATGACAACCACGGTGGTGGTGGGCAACCAGACGTACAAGCGTCGCAATCCACTGGCGGTGTGGATCGGGCTGCCGCTGATCACCCTCGGCGTCTACTACTTCGTGTGGTGGTACAAGGTCACTAACGAAGCGCGCCGCTTCCTCAACGACCAGTCGATCAATCCCGCGCTGTCCGTGGTGGCTGTGTCCATCGGCGCCGTGGTGGTGGTTCCGCCATTCGTCTCGGCATACACCACCACCGGACGCATCGCCCGCATGCAGGAGCGTGTGGGCATGCTCGCGGGAACCAGGGCCAACCCGTGGCTATCGGTGTTGCTCCACTTCGTGTTCGGTGCGCACGTCCTCTACATGCAGATGGAGTTGAACCGGATCTGGGACGGGTTCGCGCAGAGCACAGTGCCGGCGCTGCCACCGCCGCTCGCACCCCCGGCATCGCCGCCATCGGTGACGCCTCCAGCTGCGCCTCCGTCCGCCTAGGGCTCGCCGCTCCGATCGGCCAGGGAGGCCGCCCAACTGGTAGCGGTCGCCCACGCACGGGGAATCTGGAGTAGGGTGGTTGATGCCGATGTCGAGCACTGTCCCAGCGCCCTTCGAAGCACTCTTTGCCGGCTCCAGCGAGGGCGACCGCGCTGCCGTCGACCTGCTCTGCAGGCTCGTCGACGCCAGTAGCGACGTCCTCCTCGAGGTCAACGGCAGGCGCGTGCCGCTGCCCGCCAACCTGCGCACGCTGCTGCAGCGCGCCGTCGATCACCTGCGTCGCGGTGACGACATCCGCCGCTCCCTGGGGCGCGCGCCGGCGCGCACGCTGCTGCAGCCGGTGGTGCACCTGGGCACCGCGCAGGTCGCCGGCTATGAGGCGTTGAGCGATCTCTCGACCCGCGACCTGCAGGGTGCCGACAGCTGGTTTCGCGACGCCGCGGTGCTCGGGCTCGGCGAGGAGTTCGAGCTGGTCCTGCTCACTTTAGCGCTCGAGGAGCTGCAGACCCTTCCAGACGACGTGTACCTCTCCGTCAATGTCTCACCGCACACCGCGACGTCGCCGCACCTCCGTGAGTTGCTCCGCGACGTCGACGCCACCCGGATCGTGCTCGAGCTCACCGAGCACATGCCGGTCGAGGACTACGTGGCGCTCAACGTCGCGCTCAAGCGGCTGCGTCGCCGCGGCATCCGCGTCGCCGTCGACGATGCGGGCGCGGGATTCTCCAGCCTCAACCACATTCTCTTGATCCGTCCCGAGATCGTGAAGCTCGACGTGTCGCTGATCCGCGATGTCGACACAGACCTCGCACGCCGCTCGCTGGTGAGCGGACTGTGCCACTTCACCGCGGAGATCGGCGCCGACTGCGTCGCCGAGGGAGTCGAGACCGACGCGCAGGCCCGGACACTGCGCGAGTTGGGTGTGACCTACGGCCAGGGCTGGCACCTCGGACCACCGCGGCGCCGCCGCAATCGTCGTGCAGTGGCCGCGCTCAAGGGATCGACGCAGGGTCCGCGCTGACCCACGCGCTCCGGTTGCAGCGCGCCGCGGTGGCCACCGCCGCACCCACGACGGGAGCCGCATAGGAGACGCCGCGCACCACCACGGAGTCGCCGAACAGCGGCAGCGGCAGGTGGACGGTCTTCTCCACCAACGCGTACACGGCGCAGCCGTCACTGACGCAGCGCACTCCGTTCCCCTTGAGCTGCATCGCATCTGCGGTCTCTGCGTGGCCGGCGGCATTGGTGAGCGCAGCGGACTCGTCACCGACCTGGACGCAGCCACGCTCGAACGCCATCAGCCCACCGCTGCCCTCGAGGTCAACGAGGTGGTTGCTCTGCCCGTACAAGTAATGGGGATCCACCGAGTTGGCTCCGGCCTGAGCCGCGACCTGGGCGGCGGCTTGCACGCGCGCCGACCACACGTACAGGTAGGCGCTGTCGGCGACGAGCACGATGATTCCGAAGAGAAAGAGGGCGAAAGCCAGTGCCAGCATCATGATCATCTGGCCGCCCTGGTGCCGCCTCGTCATTGCCGGAAGGGCGGCGGGATCGCCTCCGCGACGGCGGCGATGGTCGGGGCCCAGGGGATTGCCCATGCCAGCGGTGTGCGCGAGAAGTCCAGCGTGGCAGAGGCGGAGCAGCTCACCACGTGCAGGCCCGAGGGGGGAGCGAGCGCCGTGTCGAGGAAGTCGACCTCGCACGTGATGTACGAGCGTTGCGCCCCGCCGAGCGCCGTGCCATCGCGCACGCACAGCGGATGCGCCTGACCGTCGCGCTGTGCCGCAAACACCAGGAAGCGGCGGAAGCTCATCGTCCCGTAATAGGTCTCCGCAGCAAAACGGCAGCCTTTGGGGAGGCCCGAGGTGTCCAGCGAGTCGGCCGCTCCCGTCGTCTGCGCACAGCAGGTGGTGCCGTTCGCATCGACAGCCTGTCGCGGGGCCTGGAAGAACGATTCAGCCGCCAGCTTGGTGGCGGCGTCCATCTGCTGCTGCGCCTCGACCTGGACCATGACCGCCAGGAAGACACTGATCAGCACGAGCATCACGGGAATCACGATCGCCGTCTCGAGGATGGCCTGCGCGTCGCTGCCCCTCCGGCGCTGCCGGCGGTTCATGTCGCGAACCTCAGGGTGTGAGTGGTGGCGACGACGTCGATGGGAATCTCGCCGGCGTGCCAGCCGAGGCCGCTGAGCGGCGGCACCAGCGAGGCGAGGAAGCCGATCACATGGACGGTCACCGTCGGCGGATCGCCGCAACGCGGCGTCGGTGGCAGCGGTGCCGCCGGGCAGGCCGGTGCGGCGTCTGCTGTCTCATCGCACACGGCCACGGTGCGCGCGCCGAAGTGCTGCTCGACCTGCTCTGGGCTGGTTGGACAATGTGCGAACGCGCCGCCGGTGCGCGCGGCTGCGGGCGTGGCGCACGATCCGCCGGACGGATCGCACCAGGCAACGACTGTGGTGCCGAACATCGCCTGCTGCAACTGGTTGCGCACGGCCGCGAACAGCACCGCAGGCGACGGCGTCTCCTCGCTCTGCGCTGAGCCGGCCGCCGCCGCGGCGAGGCGCGCAGCCTGCTCGGCGGCGGAGACCGACGCACTGGTCTGGATCGCCCACAACCCTGCGTCGACAGCAGCGAAGAAGCAGAGGAAGAAGAGCGGCGCCACGAAGGCGAACTCGACGGTTGCCTGCCCGCCGCGGACGGCGAGACGACGAAGCACACCGCCCCCTCCCATGCCGTCAATGGTAGGCAGCAGCGCCTACGCTTTTGGGGGCTGCGGTCAGGCCGGCAGAACGATGAAGGTGAGGTCTTCGGGCTGCAGTGGCTTGACCGAAACTGGGTTGGACGGCTGGTCCGTACGCGGGTCGATGAGCGTCATCCAGCCACCGCCGCGGAAGTACTCGAGCACGTAGGGACCGCCGACCGGGACGCCGGTGATGGTGAAGTCGCCGTTGGTGTTCGCGGTGCTGTAGTAGAACGGTCCGCCGGTGCTGTATCCACCCTGCAGCTGGGTGAAGTGGGTGCTCAGGCGCACCCGCCCGGCGGTCCCGTGCCCGGCCGCGTCCACCATCGTGCCCGACACCGGCTGCGGGACGCGCAGCAAACCACGCGCGGCGCGCGCCGCCGAGGTCGAGCCATAGCGGCTGACCAGCCGCTGCAAGCTGGTGGTGGCGTTCTGGTAGTCCAGCGCTGCGATCTCGGCGCGCGCCGCGGCGAGAAGGGTCGTCGGATAGGCTCGCGCCGCGGAGGCCGCGCCGCCGTGGGCGGCGGCGTCGTCGAGCAGGGCCAGGGCGTCCGGCGCACGATTGCTCGCCACCAGCTCTGCCGCGGCCTGGACCTCGTCCGCGGCACGCATGGCCGCGATGGTCGGCACCAGCGACTCCGGCGGCCCACCCTGCACGGCCTGGTCGAGCCGGCGCAGCGCGAGCTCCGCGTGGCCGCCCTTGATCGCGCGCGACGCCGCGTCGATGAGCAGCTGGGCGCGCGTCTGCGCCGCCTGGGTCTGCAGTGACGGCTGGCGGACGACGGTGAGAACCGCCACCGCCGCGTCGACGTCGCCGCCGGCGGCCAGCTTCTGGGCCCAGGCGATGCGCGCCACCTGGGCGTCGTGCTCGGCTGCGGCGGCGGCGCCGGGATCGAGCACCATGAGCAGCCCGCTGCGGCCGGCCACGGCCTCGTCGAGGCTCACCGCCTGGGCGGGGTCGCCGGCGGCGAGCGCCGTCGCAGCCGCGGAACGGCCGTCCTCAGCGGAGACGCGGCCGCCGAGCAGCACGCCGAGCACCATCGCGGCCATGGCGAACGGGGTCGCCGCCCGGGCCGCCCGGGCCGCCCGGGGCACGGCTCGCTGGCGCGGGGTGGCGCTGGGCGCGAACGTGGGAGGAGGTGGAGGCGGCGGCGGCACCTGGTCACCGACCGGGTACGTCGTAGAGGGCGGAATCTGCATCGACTGCAGACGATACCCGAGCGCGTCCGCACCGACGGGCGCCCCCAGCGGTACCCTGCCGCCGCCATGGTGGTCCTTGACGGCAGCCCGCTAACAATCGACGACGTGATCGCGGTGGTCCGCGGGGGCGCCACGGTTGAGGTCGGTGAGGAGGCGAGGCGGCGGATGGCGCCGTCCCGCGCGATCGTCGAGCAGCTCGACAGCAGCGACAGCATCGCCTACGGGGTCACGACGGGCTTCGGTGCCCTCGCCGACAGGGCCGTGCAGCCGGCCGATCGAGCGGCCCTGCAGCGCCACGTCGTGCTCAGCCATGCCTCGGGGATGGGCGACGCGCTCGACGCGGAGGTGGTGCGCGGGATGCTGCTGCTGCGCGCGCGCACCCTCTGCGCCGGGTATTCGGGGGTGCGCCCGGTGCTCCCCGAGTCGCTGGTGGCGCTGCTCAACAGCGGGCTGGTGCCCTGGGTTCCCGAGCATGGCTCGCTGGGCGCGTCCGGCGACCTCGCTCCGCTGGCCCACGCCACGGCCTGCCTCCTCGGCGAGGGCTGGGTGTGGGACGGCGCGACGCGGCAGCCGGCCGGCGAGGCTCTCGCTGGGCGCGGCCTCGAGCCGCTCACCGTGGGACCGCGCGAGGGCCTTGCGCTCATCAACGGCACCGACGGGATGAGCGCGCTGCTCGCGCTCGCGGTTGCGGACCTCGAGGCGCTGCTCCGCGCTGCCGACGTGATCGCTGCGATGAGCGTCGAAGCGTTGCTCGGCACCACCCGCGCGTTCGCGGAGAACGCTGTCGCCCTGCGACCCGCGCCCGGCCAGGCGGCGAGCGCCGCCAACCTGCGCGCCCTGCTCGCCGACAGCGCGCTGGTGGCCTCGCACCGCGAGTCCCACCACGCCGTTCAGGACCCCTACTCGCTGCGCTGCACGCCGCAGGTGCATGGCGCCGCCCGCGACGTGCACGCGTTCGCCCGCGAGTGCGTGCAGCGCGAGCTCGAGGCGGTGGTGGACAACCCCATGGTTCTCGACGGCGAGGTCGTGAGCGGCGGCAACTTCCACGGGCAGGCGCTCGCCTACGCGGCGGACATGCTTGCCAGCGTTTGCGCCGACGTGGCGGCGATCAGCGAGCGCCGCCTCGACCGGCTCCTGGACCCGGCCCGCTCGCGTGGCCTGCCCGCCTTCCTCACCCCCAGCCCCGGGCTCAACAGCGGGCTGATGATCTGCCAGTACACCGCCGCCGCGATGGTGGTCGAGCTGCGCGCGGCCGCCTCGCCGATCGCGGTACACAGCATGTCGACGAGCGCCGGCCAGGAGGACCACGTGTCGATGGGCTTCACCGCGGCGATGCGCACCCGGCGCAGCGTCACCACTCTGCGCCGCGTGCTCGCCGCCGAGCTGCTCGCGGCCGCGCAGGCGCTGGAGCTGCGTGCGCCGCTGCGTCCCGGTTCCGCCACCGGTGCGGTGATCGCGTCGCTGCGCGCGCGCGTCGCCCACCTCGACGACGACCGCGTCCTCGCCGGTGACCTCGAGCAGGCCGAGGAGTGGCTGCGCGAGCAGCGCTGGCGCGGCGTGCTGCCGGGCGTCACGGACTCGCTGCGATGAGCGCCGGCGCCCGTCCGGTGCGCGCGCCGCGCGGCCCCGAGCTGAGCTGCCGGAGCTGGCAGACCGAGGCGGTGCTGCGCTGCCTGATGAACAACCTCGACCCCGACGTCGCCGAGGATCCCGACAACCTCATCGTCTACGGCGGCAGCGGCCGGGCAGCGCGCAGCTGGGAATGTTTCGACGCCATCGTGGCCACTCTGCGCGACCTCGCCGACGACGAGACCCTGCTGGTGCAGAGCGGCAAGCCGGTGGGCGTGGCCCGCACCCACGAGATGGCGCCGCGCGTGCTCATCGCCAACTCACTGCTTGTGCCGCAGTGGGCGACGTGGGAGGACTTCTGGGAGCTCGAGGCTGCGGGCCTGACCATGTACGGCCAGATGACCGCCGGCTCGTGGATCTACATCGGCACCCAGGGAATCCTCCAGGGCACATACGAGACCTTCGCGGCCGTCGCGCAGCAGCGCTTCAACGGCAGCCTGCGCAGCCGCCTTGTGGTCACTGCCGGGCTCGGCGGCATGGGCGGTGCGCAACCGCTCGCGGTAACCATGAATGAGGGCGTCGCGCTCTGCATCGACGTCGACGCGCAGCGGGTGCGCCGGCGGCTCGAGACGCGCTACCTCGACGAGATGGCCGGCGACCTCGACGACGCGGTGCGCCGCTGTGACCTGGCGCGGGAGGAGGGACGCGCGCTGTCCGTCGGGGTCGTCGCCAACGCGGCGGAGGCGCTGCCGGCCTTGCTGAACGCCGGCCTGGCGGTGGACGTGGTCACCGACCAGACCAGCGCGCACGACCCCCTCAGCTACGTGCCCGCGGCGATGAGCCTCGACGAGGCCGCACGCCTGCGCGAGAGCGATCGCGACGCCTACATCCGCGCGGCGCGCGCCTCGATGGCCGAGCACTGCCGCGCCATGGTCGCCTACCAGGAGCGCGGCGCCGAGGTGTTCGACTACGGCAACTCGCTGCGCGGCGAGGCGGTGAAGGGCGGCTTTGAGGGCGCGTTCGCGTACCCGGGCTTCGTGCCCGCATACATCCGCCCGCAGTTCTGCGAGGGGCGCGGACCGTTTCGCTGGGTGGCGCTGAGCGGCGACCCGCAGGACATCGCGGTCACCGACGCTGCGCTCGTCGAGCTGTTCCCGGAGCAGCGCTCACTGCATCGCTGGCTACAGCTGGCCGCTGAGCGCGTCGCCTTCCAGGGGCTGCCGGCGCGCATCTGCTGGCTCGGCGCCGGCGAGCGCCACCGCGCCGGGCTGCGCTTCAACGAGCTGGTGCGCAGGGGCGCGGTGCGCGCGCCGATCGTGATCGGGCGCGACCACCTCGACTCCGGCAGCGTGGCGTCGCCCTATCGCGAGACCGAGGCCATGCGTGACGGCAGCGACGCCATCGCCGACTGGCCGATCCTTAACGCGCTCCTCAACACGGCCAGCGGGGCGACGTGGGTGGCGGTGCACCACGGGGGCGGCGTGGGCATCGGCCGCTCTATCCACGCCGGTGCCCAGGTGGTCTGCGACGGCTCCGCGCTGGCCGACCGGCGCATTGAGCTGGTGCTCCGCAACGACCCCGCCACCGGTGTGATGCGCCACGCCGACGCCGGCTACGAGGCGGCCGTGACAGCGGCACGCGAGCGCGCCGTGCGCATCCCCATGCTCGGCGCATCCTGACGTGACCATGCGCGACTGGCTCGCCGCCGGCGGCGGCGACGGCGATGCCGACGTGGTCGTGCTCGGCGCTCCCATCTCAAAGGCCTCGATCAGCCCCTCGCAGGCGTGGTCCACCCCTGCGGCCTTCCGTGAGGCGCTGGCGCGCTACCCGACATGGGACGCGAGCACTGGCGCCGACATCACCGGGCTTGCCGCACGCGACGCCGGCGACGTCGAGGGCGACCGCCACGACCCGGATGCATCGGCCGCACACCGCCGCATCGAGGAGGCCGTGGCTGAGCTTGCCGGCGCAGCGGCCGGCGGGCTGGTTGTAGTCATTGGTGGCGACAACTCGTTGACCCGGCCGGCGTTCCTGGGCATCAGCCGGCGCCGCCCGCAGACGGAATGGGGTCTGCTCACCCTCGACGCGCACCACGACTGCCGGCCGGTCACCTCGGCCTCAGCCAACGGCACCCCGGTTCGCGAGCTCATCGAGGGCGGCCTGCCCGGTAATCGCGTCGCCCAGGTGGGCATCCACCCCCTCGGCAACGCCGTCGAGCACGCCCGCTGGGCCCTCGATCAGGGCGTCCACGTCCACGACCTCGACGAGGTGCGCCGTTACGGCGTCGAGGCGGTGGTGGAGGACGCGCTCCGGGAGCTGCGCCGCAACGGTGCGCAGGCGCTCTACGTCGACCTCGACATCGACGTGGTCGACCGCGCGTTCGCGCCCGCCTGCCCGGCCAGCCTGCCGGGGGGGCTGTTCCCCGCCGACCTGCTGGGCGCCGCCCGCGTGCTCGGCCGCCAGCCCGAGGTGGCCATTGCCGACCTCTGCGAGGTGGACGCTGAGGCGGACGTCGCCGGTATCACCGTGCGCCTGATGGCGGCGACGTTCACCGCGCTGTGCGCCGGGATGGCGCTGCGCGAACGCGAGGCGCCGCCGTCATGAGGGCCGTGCCGACGCTGATCGTGCGCAACATCGGCGCGCTGGTGACCTGTGACCCGCGCCGCGGCGACGCGCCCGGCGTTGTCCACGACGCCGTGCTCATCGCCGCCGGCGGGACGATCACCTACGCCGGCCCGAGCGACGGCGCCACCGTCCCGGCGCTGACCGCCGACGTTGTCGACATCGACGCGCACGGCGCTGCGGTCATCCCCGGCTTCGTGGACGCGCACAGCCACATCACGTGGCTCGGCGAGCGCAGCGAGGAGTACGCGGAGCGCGCGCGAGGCGTGTCCTATGAGGAGATCGGGCGGCGCGGCGGCGGCATCGGCGCCACCGTGCGCAGCACCGCAGCGGGCACCGTCGCGGAGATCCGCCATGCCGCAGCGGCGCGGGCGCGCCGGATGATCGAGTGCGGCACCACCACGGTCGAGGTGAAGAGCGGCTATGGGCTCGCGCTCGACGCCGAGATGCGCCAGCTCGACGCGGCGATCGAGGTGGGCCACGAGGAGGACCTGCCCGACGTGGTGGCAACCTACCTGCCCCTGCACGCGCCGCCGGGCGGCGATCGTGAGGCGCTGCTCGACGAAGTGTGCCGCGCCGGGGTGCGCGCTGCGGCGACACGGGCGAGCTTCTGTGACGTGTTCTGCGAGGACGGCGCGTTCACGGTGGACGAATGCCGCCGCGTGCTCGTCGCCGCCCGCGAGGCGGGCCTGGGCGTCAAGGTGCACGCCGAGCAGCGCAGCCACAGCGGCGGTGCGCAGCTCGCCGCCGCGCTGCACGCGGCCAGCGCCGACCACCTCGAGCACGGCACCGACGAGGACTTTCGCGCCCTCGCCGGCGCCGCCGTGGCTGCTGTCATCCTCCCCGGGGCGGCGCTGGTGCTGGGCGGCCCGCCGCCGCCGGGGAGGCGCCTGCTCGAGGCCGGAGCGACAGTCGCGGTGGCGACCGACTGCAACCCGGGCAGCTGCTACAGCGAGTCGATGCCGTTGATGGTCTCGCTCGCCGTCGCCACCGCCGGGATGACGCCGGCGCAGGCGCTGGTCGCCGCGACCGCAGGCGGCGCGGCGGCGCTGCGACTCGAGGACCGAGGCATGCTCCGTGCGGGTCTGCGCTGCGACGCGGTCATCCTGGCCACGCCGCGCTGGCTCGACATCGGCTACCACCTCGGCGCCAATCTCGCGGAGACGGTGATCAGGGCGGGGTTGGTCGTCGCCGGTGGTGAGCCGCAGGCGGCGGGCGACGATCTGTCCGAACCCTGAGTCAGTCGAGCAGCGCGGCGAGCTCCTCCGGCTCCGTCACCGGTCGCTGACAGGCGAAGTTCTCGCACACGTACGCGGCCGGGCGACCATCGACGAGCGGCCGGTCGGCGAGAAGCTCCACGTCGGCGTTGCCCCAGGCCAGGACCGTGTTCGGCGTCCAGCGCCGGTGCACGACGTCGAGCAGGCTTCTGGTCCGCTCGTCGTGGGGTGCGCCGGTGATGGCCACCTCGCGGGAGGCGGCCTGGGCGCGATCCAGCGCAGACGCCAGGGCGCTGACGGCCAGGGGCGAGCGCGTCGCCGCGGCGGCCAGCGGTCCCAGGATCGTCTCGGCACGCTCGCGCAGCGCGGCGTCGCCCGTGAACGCGGCCAAGCGCAGCAGTGCGGACGCGAGGATGGACTGGCCCGCGGGGACCGGGTTGTCGTCGATGGTGCGCGGCCGAACCAGCAGCGGTTCCGCGTCCGACGCGGTGTCGTACATGACACCGCCGTCCTCGAACCGGCGCACGGCGTCGTCGACGAGCTCACGCGCTGATGCCAGATAGGTGCCGTCCCCGCACGCTTCGTACAGGGTGATCAGCGCCTCGGCGAAAAAGGCGGAGTCCTCGAGGAAACCGGTGATCTTGGCCGAACCGTCCTTCCAGGTGCGCAGCAGCACACCGTCAGGGCGGAGGGCGGCGAGCAGGAAATCCGCACCGCGACGCGCGCCGTCGAGGTAGTCGGCGCGACCGAGCGCCGCGCCCGCCTCGGCGAGCGCGCTGATCATCAGGGCGTTCCAGGCGGTGAGCACCTTGTCGTCGCGGGCCGGCGCGGCGCGCTGCCGGCGCGCCTCGAGCAAGCGCGCGCGAATGCCGTCGAGACGGTTGCGCAGGGCGGCCTCGTCCGTGTCGAGGCTGCGCGCCACCTGGACAAGGGGAAACGGCTGCGAGAGCACGGTCGTGCCACCCTCGAAGTTGCCGACATCGGTGACACCGAAGACGCGCGCCGCCAGCGTGCCGTCCTCCTCCCCGAGCACCTCGCGCAGCTGCGCGAGTGCCCACACGAAGTACGAGCCCTCGCCGCCCGGGGAGTCGGCGTCCTGCGACGAGGCGAAGCCTCCGCCGGGGAGGCGCAGCTCACGCATCGCGTGGTCGAGCGTGTCCTCGGCGACGCGCCGCCAGCGCTGGTCGCCGGTGAGCTGATACGCGTGCAGGTACACCGGAGCCAGTTGGGCGTTGTCGTACAGCATCTTCTCGAAGTGCGGGATCGACCACGTGGCGTCGACGGCGTACCGGTGGAACCCGCCGCCGACCTGGTCGTGGATGCCGCCGCGATCCATGTGGTCGAGCGTGACCAGCGCGGCGTCGAGCAGGCGGCGGTCGCCGGTGGTGTGGTAGCGGCGCAGCAGGAAGTCGAGCGCCCCCGCGTGAGGGAATTTCGGCGCGCCACCGAAACCACCATGACGCATGTCGGTCTGCGCCACAAGCTGGGTGGCAGCGACGCCGAGATCGGCGGCGGACACCGAGCCGGGCGGCAGCGCCGCCGGTTCGAGAGCGCGGCGCAGCTGGGCCGCCGCCTCGGTCACCTCGCCGCGCCGGTCGCGGTACACGGTGGCGGCGGCGTTGAGCACGTAATCGAAGCCGCGCATGCCCTGGCGGTCGACGGGCGGGAAATACGTTCCTCCGAAGAACGGCTCGCCGGCCGGGGTGAGGAACACCGTCATCGGCCAGCCGCCGTGTCCGCTGATGGCGATGACCGCCTGCATGTAGATCGAGTCGACGTCGGGGCGCTCCTCGCGGTCCACCTTGATGTTGACGAACAGCGCATTCATGAGCGTCGCTATCCGCTCGTCCTCGAACGACTCGTGGGCCATGACGTGACACCAGTGGCACGCGCTGTAGCCGATGCTGAGCAGCACCGGGCGGTCCTCAGCGCGGGCGCGTGCGAACGCCTCCTCTCCCCAGGGATACCAGTCGACGGGATTGGTGGCGTGCTGGAGCAGGTACGGACTAGTCTCGAGCGCGAGTCGGTTGCTCACCGCGCCGACGCTAGCAGACGGTCGCCGTCGGGCCGAATCCGTGTCGATTGCGCAGCGCTGAGAATCATACGAGCGCCCACAAAGCCGCCATCCCGTGTGAGAGTTCGCGCTGTGAGCCTGTGACAAGGAGACCAGCCTGATGGCCGACACATCCCCCGGCGCGGCACCGCACGTCCATTTCGTCCACGTCTCGCACCCACGCTTCGTCCAGCGCCGCAAGCGCGGCCCGGTCAAGGTCGCCGACCAGGTGAGCCCCAGCTTCAACGGGCGCCTGGCGCTGCACATCACCGCCATCGTCGGCACGATGTGGTGCGCGTACGCCTTCGCGGTCCTCGCGCTCGTGGTGCTACCTCAGGCGACGAGCTCGCCGCTGCTCCTTGTGCAGTGGATCTCGCAGACCTTCATCCAGCTGGTGATGCTTTCCATCCTCATGGTCGGCCAGAACATCCAGGGAAAGGCCGCCGACCAGCGCGCGGCCGACACGTACGCGGACGCGGAAGCCATCCTCCACGAATGCCTGCAGCTCCAGGAGCACCTGCAGGCACAGGACAAGGTCCTCGACCACCTGGTCGCTCGTCTGGCCAAGACCGCGTGAGCGCCTGAGCCGACCCGTCGGCATCAATGCCCCACGAGGTGTGGGGCGGCCGGTACCATGCGCCCATGCGCGCGATGGCTGTGACCGTCGTCGCGATCTGCGCCGTGCTGGCAGCGAGCTGCTCCAGCGCACCGGCCTCGGGGGCGGCCGCCGCAGCGCGGCATGCCGGGTTTGCGCATCGAGCAGAGCTTCTCGAACAGCGCTGGGACAGCGACGTCCGCGACGGCGTGCCCGCCGCGAGCATCGCGCCGCTGCGAGCTGAGCTCGCGCGCTCGCTGTTCCGCAGTACGCCCGCCTCCTCGCCCACCTGGCTATCCAACGACTCCACCGCGCTCCTCGACTCCCTCGATCGCCGCACCGCGTCGGCGTGGGACGCGGCGATGGCGGCCGCCCGGCAGGCGGCCATCGCGCTCATCGCCGCGCGGAGCGCGCTGGCGGCGCAGGACGCGGCCGC
>NZ_JAEKNS010000125.1:0-18142 GCF_016464765.1 Candidatus Aeolococcus gillhamiae
GTAGCTGCAGAGCGTGTCACCGATGTCGTGGAGCAGCGCACAGGCGACGTACTCGTCGTCGCGATTGGCCCGCGCCGCGCGCGTCGCCGTCTGCACGGAATGCTCGAGCCGGCTGACGGCGAAGCCGCCGTGGTCGTCACTGAGGAGGCGCAGGTGATCGACGACGCGGTCGGCCAGGCGCGAGCCATGGTCGAGGAAGTGTGCCGATATGGCTTGCCAGTCCTCGGCGGTGCCCTCGGTCATGGCGTGGAAGCCGGCGCGGCGGGTCAACGGTTCGGCCAGGTCGGTCATCAGGTTCCCCCACACGCGGCAATGCGTGGCGGCTCGGCCGCTGGCCATCAGGATACGAGGTGAGCCGGGCATCGGGCGCCGCGCCGCAGGGTCAGAAGTCGCGCAGCGCGGACAGCGGAGCCCGACGCAGCACCCTCGAGCCGACCACCACCACGAGGATCACCGCCAGCAGGGACGTGGCGAGCGTGGCCGCGAGGTAGCCCCACGGCACCGCCAGCGCAGCCGGCGGAGGGTCGAACACACCGGTCAGCACGCTGACCAGCATGTGCGAGAGCAGCCATCCCCAAAACAGTCCCGCCACCAGGCCCACCGTGACGACGAAACCCGCCTCCGACCAGACGAAGGCGCGCAGTTGCCCTGGGCGTGCTCCGAGCGCCGCGGCAAGCACGTAGGTCCGGCGCCGTTCCGCAAGGCTCAAGGACAGCAGCAGCCCGGTGGCGCCGATGGCCAGGACGATCGCGAATCCCAGCTCGACCCTGGTGAGACCGGTGAGGTCGACGGCGGTGAGGCTCGACCCCACCACCTGCCGTGTGGAGACAATGTCCTGGACGTTGGGGCCCGGTCCGATGGCCTGGCGCACGCGGCCGGCGACGTCAGGCGGCGACGCATCGCCCGTGTCGATGAGCAGTGTGTTCGCGGACAGGTCGGCAGTGGCCTGGGCCACGTACTCGAGGTTGGCGATCAGGAAGCTGTCCCGTGGTGCGGTGGGGAACTCGCTGACGATCCCGACGTAGTGAAAGATGACGGGGACCAGCCCGCCGCCGCCGCTCCTGGGCAGTCGCAGGGTGACCCGATCGCCGGTTGACAGCTGAAAGTCCTTGACGGTTTCCGCGCTGATCAGGAGCCCGTCCCGTTGGGCGGCCAGCCTGGCCATCACCTGCGTGGCTGTCCCTCCCTGGAAGTAGGCATCCTGGAGGCGGCCAACCGCGGTGATCGTCGACGCGCGCACGCCAAACATGTCCTGCAGGTCCGCGCCGACGTACGCAAATCGATGGATCATGGGCTCGACGCCGTGGACACCACGAACTGACGCAACCTGGTCGGTCACGGCTGCTGGTAGATTGGTCCCGGGCGGTGCGGTGACGGTGACGTCGGCGCCATTGGTGAGACGCGCGTCGACCTGCGCCTGCTGCGCGTACGTCGAATTGAAGACCGCGGTCGAAGCGGCGAACGCCGCGGCGAGCCCGACCAGGACGGCCGCCTGGGCGAGTCGCCGGCGCTCGCGCCCCATCGATGACACGACGGTGCGCGCCAGCGGGCCGGCGATTGGCCGGATGATGCCTGCGATGGGTCGGCGCAGCCGCTGCAGCATCCCGGCGGCCGCCCGCCACGTCAGCAGCGCCGAGCCGACCCACAAGCACGCCGGCCCTGCAAACGCCAGGTAGTTGACGCTGATGCTCGGCACCCCCTCCGGCGCGAGCACGAGGGTGTACCCCTTCTGCGTTGCCGAAACATAGGTGATCGCCGCGAGACCCAGGAGAACCAGCGCGAGCCCCAGCCCGACCCGTGCCCGGGCGCTGCCGCGGCGGAAGGTCATGCGGGCACCGCTGACGGTCAGACGCCTGGCGTCACGCCATGCCGGCACGGCAACCACGAGAAGCGCGATGACGATACCGGCGGCTGCGGCGAGCCCTGTCCAGAATGCCGCAGTACGGGCATCGGCACCGAAGCTCGCCGAGCCGAAGAAGAGCAGGCCGAGCAGCAGCGCGGCGCCGACTCCCACCACGGCGCCGACGATTCCGGCGATGGCCGCTTCGGAGATCCCGAACGTGACCAGCGTCGATATCGAGGCACCGCGGCTCCGCAACAACGCCTGGTCGCGACGTCGCCGATCGACACCTGCGGTGCCAACGGCGGCGGTGAGCAGGCCGGCGATGACCGCGCCGGGAAGACCGAGGAACAGGAAGATGACTGTCGCGTACGCCGCGTCGGAACGGGCCGCGTCCAGAGCGGCGCCCATGTTGTCAGCGACCAGCCCGGCACCGGCCAGTCGCACCTCGAGGTTTCGCGCACCCGCGGCGACCTGCTCGAATGCCGACTCCGGGGAGCTCGGAAGGTTCCGATCGTGATGCGCATGAACCTGCTGGTGGAACGAGCCGGGCGCCGTCGCCTGCAGCGGATCGAAGATGACATGCCACTGGGCCAGGGGCACGAGGACGACGTTGTCGGGTGGCGCCGAGGGCTGTGCGCCCCTGGGCGCCCCGACCTTTTGAAACAGCGAGCTCGCCTGGGGTAGGTCCACAACGCCGGCAACGGTCACCGTGGCCGCGGCCATCCCCGGCCGTCCGATCCCCACCTGGTCGCCGGGATGGACGCGGAGCGTCGCCGCCGTCTGCTGGGCGAGCAGAACGCCGGTCGCCGAGCCGACCAGCGGCCGGATCTCTCCGGGGAACGTGGACGCATAGCCGTTGGGAAGGCCGACCACGACGCCGGCGCCCGTGGTCTGCGTGGTCGTCCCGGTTGTTGCGGTCAAGCCGCTGGTGTCTCCGTACCCGACAGGCAGCGCACCCATCAGCCCGGGTTGCGACCGCACGGCGGCAAGAACAGATCCCGCATCGGCACCGCGCTGCACCTCGATCTGCCAGTCGACCGCGACCGTGGCGACAGCTCGCGTGGTCATGGTCGCCTGCGAGGCAGCCAGGAAGCTCCCGATGGATGCGAGCAGGGCCACCGCAACGGCGATGCCCAGGGCCGTTCCCATCGTGCGGCCGAAACGGTGACGAAGAAGACCACGCATCCACAGCAGCCACACCATCAGTCCACACCATGGAGACGGCCGTCGGCCATTGACCACTTCGTGCTGTAGCGCTCGGCAACTCGTCGGTCGTGGGTGGTGAGCACCAGGGTTGCACCAACAGCTGAGACCGCATCGTCGAGGACGTCCAGCATCTTCGCGGCCGTGGGGTGGTCGAGCTGGCCGGTCGGTTCGTCGGCAAAGACCAGCCGCGGTGCCCCGGCGAGAACGCGGGCGACGGCGACGCGCTGCGCCTGGCCGCCGGACAGTTCCTCGGGCATCTTGCCGGCAAGGTCCTCGATCCCCAGCGAGGCGAGGGCGGCGGCGGCGGCTGCTGCTGCGGAACCCTCGTCCGCGCCGTCGAGTAGCAGGGGAAGAGCGACGTTCTCGATGACGGTCAGCGGCGGAAGCAGGCTCGGCCCCTGGAAGATGGTGGCGACGGCGCGGGGTCGAAGCTGCTCGCGCGCCCCAACCCCGGGCCATTCGATGCTTCCTGACGAGGGAGTTTCCAAGCCGGCGAGGAGGTGCAGCAGGGTGGACTTTCCCGAACCCGACGGGCCGGTGATCACGATTCTCTGACCGGACGACACCTGGCACGAGATACCGTCGACGGCGACGAGCGCGCCGTAGGTGCGGCTAACCCTGTTGGTGCGCACCAGGATGTCACTCACGCGACGAGCTGGCCGTCGACGAGCTGGACTGTCCGGTCCGCGATCGCGGCCACCGCCTCGCTGTGGGTGACCAGAACCACGGCGACGCCACCGCCGGCCCGTTGGCAGATCAGCCCGAGGATCGACGCCTCGGTGACGGAATCGACCTCGCCGGTCGGCTCATCGGCAAGGAGGACGCGCGGCTCATTGGCGAGTGCGACCGCCAAACCCGCGCGGCACAGCTCGCCGCCCGACAGCTGCGAGGGGTGAGCGGAGGCACGCTGCTGCAGGCCGAGCTCGGCGAGCAGGGAACGAGCCCGCTTGCTGTCGGTCTTGCCCGCGAAGCGCTGGGCCAGCTCGATGTTGCCGAGGACGGAGAGATGCTCGATGAGATTGCCGGACTGGTACAGCAGGCCGATGTCGCGGAGCCGCATCGGGGTGCGCTCGTGCTCGGGGCGTCGCGACAGCCGGCGTCCGCCGACCGAAACCGTGCCGCCGTCAGGGTCATCCATTCCCGACAGGCAGGCCAGCAGAGTGGACTTCCCCGAACCGGACGGACCGACGATGGCGACGATCTCGCCCGCATCGACGCTGAGGGAGACACCACGCAGGGCAAGGGTTTCGTCGTCACCGGCGTGGTAGAAGCGGTACAGCCGTTCCGCGCGGAGGACGGGCTCCGTCACTGCCACCTCAACGAGTTGGTGACCGTCAGCCAGGGGTCGACGTTGTCCGAGCCGGCGGGCGCGGCGAGGGTGACGATCAACTCGGTACCGTTGTGCCAGAACTCGTACCGCTCCATATCGAGACGTCCGGTCTTGCCGGTGACCGGGTCGGGCTGCGAGTCCGCCTGGAACTTGACGAGGACGGCGGGTCCCGCGTTGCGCGACACGCTGCTGATCTGACCAATGGTCGTGTTGGCGAAGCTCTGCCTGATCGCTGGCACGTCGGTGCTCTGCGCCGACGCGAGCGTGGGTGCGCTCGGGCTCTTGACGCTCTCGATGCGGATGCTGTTGAAGTGGAAGGTGAATACGATCGCAGAGCTGGTGTCTGCGCGCGCGAAGCCCTCGGGAATCCTGATCACGTAGCCAGCCGTCGCAGGCGTGAAGGTTGGGTAGGCGACGGTGTCGGGGATGTCGCCCGGTGGCAGTGTTTCCGTGCCGGCGCTCGCGGAGGCGGCGGGATTGTTGGCCGCTCCGGTCGACGTCGGTGCCGGGGTGGCGTCGGAACCACACGCAACCAACAGCCCCGCAAAAGCCACGCTGGCGCCGAGCAATCCTCTCTGCATGACGGTCGAGTGTACAGAGGGAAACGCTTCACGCCGCCTCGGGAAATGCGCAGGCGAGCGTTTTCTAAAATGCCCCGCCACGGTTTCTAAAATGCGCGCACCAACACATCAGCGTTGAGGACCCAATGATGAGCACAACGCCGCCGCCTCCCGGACCACCACTCACCCCCAACGAGCCGCGCGGCGGAGACCCGACCAACCCGATCACGTGGGTCATCATCGGCGGAGCGAGGCGGTCCGAACAATCAGGGACCGCGACTGCGTCGTGGAGCGGCACGATCAGGGTGGTGGCCCAGTAGCCCGACTCAGAAGACGTCGACGCGCCAGTGGTTGCAGCGCAGCGTGTGGCCGGCGAACTCGACCTCGCATTCGCCAACGTCGGCGAAGCCGTTCTTCGCGCAGACGCGATTCGAGGGAGCATTGGTGACACCGGGAAACGCATGGACGTCGCCAAATTTCCGCTCCTTGCGTGCCCTCTCCAGAATCGCTCCCACAGCTTCGCTGGCGATGCCCCTGCCCTGGAACTCCGGCAGCACCATCCAACCCATCTCGTAGATCGGCTCGGCGTCGAAGGACGAGGCAAAGATCGTCACCCAGCCCGCAGGGAACGTCGAATCGTCCGGGATCACCTTGAACGGCCAGCACTCCCCTGCGGCGGCGGAGATGAGCGCTCTGGCATGCGCCCGGGCGATGTCCTCCTCTGGGCGTGGGCCACCCAGCTCGGCCATCACCGAAGGATCGGTCTCCAGCCGCACCCGGAGCTCGAGGTCGCCCTCGCTCATCATCTCGATCCTCACGAGCGCGTTTCTCCTCACCCGGGGGTGTCGATGGTGCACAGGCGTCCCACGACGGTACCCTTAGGACGGCAGATCCCGCCGCAATGAGGACAGCAGATGGCCAATCCGCCCATTCGCGAGCTCGCCGAGATCGTCCAGCTCCAGAAGGGGCGCCACCGGCGGCCGGACGACGGGGTGTGCGCGATGGAGCTGGTGGCGTGGATGTCCGGGGAGAGGCACAGCGATCATCCGCAGTCGGTCTCGCCCATCATCGCCGCGTTCACGCGATCGTTCAACGATTCACTCGACGCTGAGCCCCGGCAGCGATTGGGCGCGCTCACCGCGCGGATGATCGGCACGCGCGGCACCCGCTGGGAGGAGGCGGAGCGCTGCCAGGTTCTCTGGGACTGGATGATCACCACGGCGGTGCCCGCATGGCTGGCAGCGGCGCAGCGCCCGGACCTCGCCGCGGCGGTGGCCAGCGATCGAGCCGCCGCTCTCGATTCCGTGATCGTGGCGCTCGATGCATACGGGCATGCGCCGGTCCGGCGCGTCGACGACCATCGCATCAGCTCGATGGTGAGCGACTCCCTCGGCGCGTCCGGGGTCACCGGGGCCTGCCTGGCGGGACGCGACGCTGCCGACGACGCCAGCGGCTCCCGCGCCCGCCGGCGCTGGGAGAGCGCCCGCGTCGTCGTCCGCGCGGCCGCCTGGTTTGTGGCGGAGCTCGAGGCTGCCGGCGACGAGCACATCCCCACACCACTCGCACGAACGATCGATGGGCTGCGCGAGAGCGCGTTCGCGATGCTGGAACGCCTCATCGGCGCAGATGAGAGCGACCTGGCACCGCCCCCGTACCCGGTGCCCACGGCTGCGACCACCTACGTCTGGTCGCCGGACGCTGCGCGCGGGGTCGTGAACGTCTAAGCACGGCGCGTCATGAAGTGACCTCGACAGCCGGCGTCGACCGGTCCCTGAGCGCATCGCGGCCACGGGTGTTCTGGCTCGACAGCGACCGGCGTCCCTCGCCACACCCGCCCCTGTCGAGCGACGCGTCGACCGACCTCGCTGTCGTCGGCGGTGGATATTCCGGGTTGTGGACCGCGCTGCTCGCCAAAGAACGCGATCCCCATCGCGATGTCCTTCTCCTGGAGGGGGAACGGATTGGCTGGGCGGCCACTGGGCGCAATGGCGGATTCTGCTCAGCGAGCCTCACGCACGGTGCCGAAAATGGGCGACGTCGCTTTCCCGACGAGTTCGAGACGCTGGAGCGACTCGGACGTCAGAACCTCGACGAGATCGAGACGTCGATCCGAGGCTACGGGATCGACTGCGACTACCGTCGCAGCGGCAGCATCTCTGTCGCGACCGAACCGCACCATGTCGGCTGGCTGCACGACGAGCCCGGAGAGTTCCTCGACCAATCGGCGGTGCGTGCTGAGGTCAACTCACCGACCTACCTCGCGGGCTCGTGGGAGCGTGACACCGCGCTGGTGAACCCCGCAGCGCTTGCCTGGGGGCTGGCTGAGGCCGCCATGAATGCCGGCGTGCGCATCGCCGAGCACACACCGGTGTTGGCGGTCAGACGCGCAGGAGCCGGTGTGCATCTGCAAACCCCGGGGGGAGTGGTGCGCGCCGCCACGGTCGCGCTCGGGACCAATGCGTTTCCCAGCCCGGTCCGGCGGCTCCGGCTGTTCACCGTGCCCGTGTACGACTACGTGCTCGTGACCGAACCGCTGTCGGCGGAACAGTTGGCAGCGATCCGCTGGAGCAACGGCGCCGGCCTCAACGACGTCACCAACCAGTTCCACTACTACCGGATGACCGCCGACCATCGCATCCTCTGGGGCGGGTACGACGCCATCTATCACTTCGGGCGCAAGGTGAGACCCGTGTACGACCAGCGGCCGGACACCTTCCGCACGCTCGCGCACCACTTCTTCCACACCTTCCCCCAGCTGGAGGGGATCCGCTTCAGCCATCGCTGGGGCGGCGCCATCGACACGTGCACCCGTTTCTTCGCCTTCTACGGCACTGCGCTCGGGGGTCGCGTCAGCTATGCCCTGGGGTACACCGGGCTCGGAGTCGGAGCCAGCAGGTTCGCTGCCAACGTCATGCTCGATCTCCTGTCCGGAGAGGCCACGGAACGAACCCGGCTGCGCATGGTTCGCGAGAAGCCTCTGCCGTTCCCACCGGAACCGCTCGCGTTTGCCGGGATCCAGGCGACACGCTGGTCGCTCGCACGTGCCGACCGCAACGCCGGACGCCGCAACCTGTGGTTGCGTGCGCTGGACTCACTTGGCCTGGGATTCGACTCGTGAAAGGCCATGCTGCGCAGCGTGCCCCGAGTGTGTTGGTCCGGCACGACGAGCCTGCCACGCATTTTCGATCTGCCGCATCAGCGCCGGGTAGACGATGAGGTATCGGAAGGGGCCGATCAGCGCCATGTACATGTCGCCGAGCCAGCCTCGAGGCTTGACGTACACAGCCATCTGCCCGCGGTAGCGGCCGTTGCCCTGGTGCACCCAGGCCAGGTGCAGCACGCCGTGCACGGTTGCGTTCGACACTTCAGCGGCGGCCTCCGTGTTGGTGCGATAGAGCGGCACGAAGCCGGGTACGCCGAGCTTCAGTCCCCTCGCGGTGGCACGCAGGTCCTCGGGCACGCGCGTCGTCAGCGAGGTCTCGACGCGGCCCGGCACCGGAAATTTCCGGTGGGGGTCATCCCAGCCAAACAATGCCCCGACGCGAAAGCGCAGCCAGAAGAGCGCTCGACTGGCTGTCGAGCCGGCGCCGGTGGGATCCAGATCGGCCATGACCTCCAGCAAGGTCGGGAAATCGTTCGCTCGGCCGCGCACCGGCAGTGCCCAGACGTCGAGGAGTTGGAAGTCGGGCGCAATCCGGCTGATGACCCAGGGATGCTCCTGCTGAACGGCGTTCGGGAGCCTCATCGCGCGCGTCGCGCGCCGCGGTGGCGAGGTGCTGCCGTCTCGCGCATGGGGTCCGACGTGGTCGCCTCGCCGTGGCTCAGCGCCTCGAGCATGGTGTCGACCGCGATGAAGTAGGCGCGTAGCGCTGCCAGGCGCTCGCGCACGAACGCGTCGCGGCCCGCTCCCGGCCTGGACGTGAGCGCGCGTTCGGTCTCGTCGGTGGACGCGAGCACTTGACGCAGGTTCCACCGGAACCGTCGTTCGACGATCTCCTGCATGACGCGCCAGAAGTCTGTCGCCGCCACATAGTGGTCGCGTCGTGAGCCGACGATCCGAACCTGCCTGACCAGATGCCACTCGAGAAGCCCTCGAATCTGCACCGACACGTTGCTCTTGCTCTGCTGCAGCTCGTCGGTGATGTCGTCAAGCGACAGGGGCTGGTCCTTGAGGTAGAGCAGGCCGAAGATGCGGCCCTGGAGCTGCGTCAGGATCCCGGATGTGGCTGACGAGGCGCCCATTCCCTCGACGAAGATCCCGGTGACCCGATCCATGGTCATGCTGACACTTGGCGGGCGCGCTGGATTGCTGAGCCACACGCGACCCGCTCGAGCATCAGCGGGACCACCCGTCGGTGGGCGATGAGCAGCACACGTCCGGCGTAGCGCGCGGACGTGCGGGGAAGCGCAGGTAGGTGCTCATCGTCAACGGCGCAGTCTCAGACGGCGCCTGGATCACCATGCGCAGGCGCAGCGCCGCGAGCGTGGGTACCGGGCCGCGCCTTCCTGCCTGGTCATTCTCCATATTCTGAACGTTCACAACTATCTGTGTCAACCTTGGAAGACGCCCGCGACAAGACGCTTACGGCGCGCGCTCTCTCGCACGTTGGACGGGCTACCTCAGGCGCCCCGGCGAAGCAGCCCGGGACTAGTCAGCAAGGACAGGCCGTAGAGCGCGGCGACGATGATCAGCAGAGCGCGGTAGCCGGTCAGCAGCGACACGTACTCGAGAATGCCGCCGACCATTGCTCCCAACAGGTTGGCCCCGAAGGCGGTGACAGACGCGGCCACATCCTTGAACCGTTGGGCGAAGACGAGGTTGGCGATGAGGATCGGCGCGAACGCCAGGAGCACGGCGCAGACGAAGCGGGGAACGAGGTCGAGGCGGAGCAGGCTGTCCGGCGGCACCAACCAGGCAATCGCGAGGCAGAGGAGGAGAGCCGCATACAGCAGCAGTGGCTTACGCAACCTCCAGCGCCGGGTTATCTCGATCGCCACCAGCACGGCTACAAGCACGCCGATGAAGACGAGGGCGTTGACAAACCAGGTGGTGCCGAACAGCAACGCGAACTGCACGACGCTCTTGGTCTCGAGAAGGAGGAAGGCGGCGCCCATGAAGAACAGGTCGGTGAACTGACCCATGGGTCGCAGCGGCCCTCCGCTGAGGCGAACGAAAACGACTGCGGCCGCGGCGATCAGCAGGAGCGTCCACACGTAGAGCGATGGCAGGCTGGGGGTCTCGAGGTACAGGAACGGGTAGTCGTCGGTCGCCGCGGCGGGAATGAAGGCGCCGGGCGCAGGGCTCCACGTCGCCTGGCAGGTCAGCGTTCCCGCGGTGGCGCTATCGGTCATCACCACCGAGGTGAGGCCGTAGTGGCGCAGGCACGGTGTGGTCCCGTAGACCTGCTGCAGCGTGCCGGCGAGGCGGTCGACCAGCCAGGCTTCGCGGTACGTGTTGTACATCGAGAACGAGCCGCCCGCACGGAGATGCTGCCTGGCGGTCTGCATCGCCTCGGTGGTGAAGAGGTAGCTCTCCAGACGCAGGGACGCCTGCCCGGAGACCAGCGTCAGGCTGTCGGGGAGAGCGAAGACGATGAGGTCGTACGTCGCCGCGGAATGCTCGAGGAACTCCCGACCATCGGTGATGTGGGCCGTGACTCGTGGATCCTGGTACGGCTGGTTGGGATGGTGTTCGACGCCGATCTGATAGAGCCGCGGATCGATCTCGACGGCGTCGACATGCTTGGCGCCGTGAGCGAGGGCGACGGCGACGTCGTTGCCATTGCCGGCACCGACGATGAGCACGCTGTCGAGCGGGTTGTGCGGACCCGCGTCCTGGTAGGGCCACTGACGCGCGCCGTGGACCTGGTTCGGGTCGTGCAACATGTCGCCGGTCCCCTGGTGGGGAATCCCGTTGACGTAGATGGTGATGTTGGTCGCCGACGTCCGGACCTGGGTGATCTTGTAATACGGCGACCAGCTGAAGCGTGGTGTGAACGTCTCCGCCCCCAGGAAGACGAGCATCGCGGTCAGGGCGGCGCCCTGCAGCAGCCAGCGTCTGTTCGCCTGCAGCAGGGCGACGAGAAGCGTGACGACGGCGCCCCACGCGAGTGGCGGTGCCCAGGCGAACGACAGCGCCGAGAAGGCGACGATGCCGGCAAGGCTGCCGAGGATGTCGAGGCGATAGGCTTCGAGCGGGTCGTACAACTGGAACGACCGACCCACGCCCTCTCCGATGCAGGCCATCACCACAGCCGTGGCGAGGAAGATGACCGGCAGGATGAGCCAGGCGGGTGCGCCCGACGTCGCACTGCCACCCCCGAAGAAGATGAGCTGGTCGGCCGAGCGCTGCACCGTCACCGGGAAGACGTTGACCAGGACCACGAGCGCACCGAGCGCGACAGGGGCGAGGCGCGAGAGATCGCGCCGCGAGCGCGAGCGCAGGAACCCCGCGCCGATGCCCAGAAAGCTGCCCAGCAGTACGAAGTTCGAGAAGAACGCGAGGTAGACGACGTTGGAACCGAGCCAGCGAATCAGCGCCAGCTCGGTGAAGAGCATCAACGCGCTGTACAGCACAAGGCGCATGCGTCCGGTGATCACAACGTCCCCTACTCGATCCGGCTTCGGACGGTCGGCCCCGCCGCGCATCGACGAACTCCGGCCGGGCGCAGAATAGCGTCGCGCTTGCGTGGAGGCGGGACGGTCCTTGACTTTCGGACCTCGTGAGTCAGAACCTCCTCATGGTGTTGTTCGTGAGAGGGCTTCGAGCATTCGCGCTCGGGACTGTGTTGGTGGGCATTGGCGCGTGTGGTTCGTCCACCACCGACTCGGCACAGACTCCTCCTCCCACGCTCACTCCTAGTCCTCCCACGTCCAGCTTCACCCTGACTGGCGACGTTTCGCTGACGGGAAGTCCGCTCACCAGCCTCACCGTCGCGTGTTTCGTGCCTAGCTTCAACGGCAAGCTGATCGCGGTGAACGGGCAGGTGGGACAAAGGGCCGATGCACCGTACGTCACCATCACGATTGACTCGAGCAAGGTAACCGTCGGCGAGGCAGCGGGTAGCGGCCCCACCTACAGCTCCCGTTCCTTCAGTGGGGCGGGTGTCAGCGGGTTCGACCCTGCCAGAGGGGCACGGGTCACCGGACCTCTGACCGAGAACGCATCCAGCGTTGCGAAGGGGACTTTGGGCGCCGTCACCGCGATCACCGGCTCGGTGTCGTGCGGAAATCAAGTGCCTGGGACAACCAACATCAAGATCTCCGGAAGTACCCCTGAGGGCACTGTCGGAGACTTCACGACCACTCGCGTTGCGTGCGTCACGACCAAGTATGGACAAAGTGTCCAGGTTGCCACTCTCACCACCATCGGCGGCCAGCCAGCGTTGGTGTCCGTCTTCATTCTGAAGTACATCAATGATCCGAGTGTCGCGAACGCACCCGCCTTCACCATGAGCCAGACGCTCCAGAACGCTCCCGGCCACTTCTATACCCGGGTTCCAGGCAGCGGGACATTCTCGGTGACCGATACGGGTGGCCACATCGACGGTGACGTCATCGAACAGGTGGCAGCAGGAGCCACGCCGCACACGCTGCACATCACTGGCGACGCCACGTGCGGGAGCAGGAGCACGTTCAAGTAGCGGCAACAGTCTCCGTCAAGAGCACTTGGTCTGCGGTCGCATCCGCAACGGGTTGTGCGGATTGGCGCCGGGCCCCGGCAGGGCCAGCGGCGAGCTCCGCCTTCAGCCCACCGCTCTCTTGAGGAGCGCGCCGATCCTTTTCTCTTCGGCCCGCGTCACTTCGCGAGCACCGCGCGTTCGTCGTCCGCCTTGGTCCAGGCCGCCTTCAGCTCTTTGACGCGCCCCTCATCGCGGCTCGCTCCGCGGCCGTGAATCCCTCGGACGCCTTGCCACTCGCGGCCGTGGTGCGCTTGGCGGACTTCTTCGGGTCATTCATGGCATGTCTCCTGTCGGCGTGATCTGCTGGGAACACCCCAAAAGTCTAGGAAGCCGCCACGGCGGCCGACGTCTTCAAAACGGCTCCATCTACGTCACCGCTCCCGGCTGATCAAATCCCTGCTCCCCGCGCAGAGCCTGTACGGGGAGAGAGCCTCAGCGGGCGAGGGGTCGGCTCGGGCAACTGCGAGCAGTCGCTCGCAACGGCGGGCCCGCCACGCTTCGACCTGTTATGAAAGGTGATGTGACCAGCACGCTGCCGACTCTCCGCAGTTCGGGCCTGCCCGCCAGGTCGCCCGCCTTTGGCGCCCCTGTCCGGCTTGCTGGACTGGGCACGGCCACGCCGCCGTTCCGGGCAAGCCGCCAGGAGGTGGTGACAGTGCTGCCCCGCATCTGGCCCCATCTGGCGAGGCGGACCGCGCTGCTCGTCGATCCCCTCGACAACGGTTATCGCCACCTGCTGCGAAAACCCGCAGAGATGCTCGAAGGGTTATCGCTCGGCGAGCAGACCGCCCGGTACGTCGACGCTGCACCTCGCCTCGCCGCTGCGGCGGCGGAACGGGCCATTGCGGCCGCGGGCGACCGGCGGGAGACCATCGGGTTGCTGGTGGTCGCGTCCTGCACCGGCTTCATCCTTCCCGGGCTCGACGCTCATCTTCTCCCGATGCTAGGGCTCCGTTCCGATGTCTGGCGGCTGCCAGTGATGCAATTGGGTTGTGCCGGCGGCGCCGGAGGCCTCGCCCGCGCCGCCGACTGGGCCCGTGCGCATCCGCGCGAGCAGGCCCTGGTCATCGCGGTCGAGTTGCCCTCGCTCACCTTTCGTCCGGGGGACCGTTCCCTCGACAACCTCTTGAGCGCGCTTGTGTTCGGCGATGGCGCGGGCGCGGTCGTGCTTGAGGCGGATGGCCATCGTCAGTCGAAAGGTGTGCATGTCACCGAGGTCCGCAGTGTGCTGATCCCAGACAGCGTCAATGCGTTGGGCTACGACCTCGCAGACGACGGGTTTCGCGTGATCCTGTC
This sequence comes from Candidatus Aeolococcus gillhamiae, assembly GCF_016464765.1. Classification (NCBI taxonomy): domain Bacteria; kingdom Bacillati; phylum Candidatus Dormiibacterota; class Candidatus Dormibacteria; order Candidatus Aeolococcales; family Candidatus Aeolococcaceae; genus Candidatus Aeolococcus; species Candidatus Aeolococcus gillhamiae. The sequence continues at coordinate 13,918 of NZ_JAEKNS010000125.1, forward strand.
GCGCCAGCTCCCCGCTGTGCTGGCTGGAGCGCTTCCCGAGCTCGTGGACGATTTCTGCGGCAGCGGCGTGATTTCCACTCTCGACGCCGTGGCCCTGCACCCCGGTGGTAGCGCGCTGGTCGACGCTGTGGCGGGGTGCCTGGGGCTGCGTGACGAGCAGCTCGCTGCGACCCGGTCGGTGCTGCGCAGCACGGGCAACACGTCGTCGGCAGCCATCTTCTTCGTCCTCGAGGAGCTTGCCGCATCGCTGCCGTCACGGTCTGGGCGGGGGCTCATCCTCGGATTGGGTCCCGGCCTCACGGTTGAGCTCCTCGGAATCGCGTGGGACTACTGACACCGCGAAGACGTACAGCGCTCGTTGCGCTGCTCGCTGTGCAGCGCCTCGCGGAGGTTCGACTGTCGGCTCGTAACCGACTGCGCACCGGGGACGGTGTGCCCTCGTCACCAAGCACCTACCCGGCCATGGTCGCCGCTCACGTCGCTCTCTTCGTCACCGCTCTCTGGCCGCGGCGTCCTGGCAACGTCCCTGCGCCTGTCGAGGGCGGCGCCCTTGCGGGATTGGCTGCTGCGGTGTGCCTGCGGCTGAGTGTGATTCACACGCTCGGCGAGAGCTGGAACGTCACCGCCCACGTGTCACCGACGACGCGGGTGATCACGTCGGGTCCATACCGCTGGCTTCGTCACCCGAACTACACGGCGGTCGCGCTCGAGTTTGTGTGTCTCCCGGTCGCGGTAGGGGCCATCCGGGAGGCGGTGTGGCTGTCCTTCGCCGACGCCATGGTGCTTTGGCCGCGCATCCGTGCAGAGGAGGCGCTGCTCGACCGCCTCCCCGGCTACCGTGAGGCCTTCTACGGTGTGCCGCGGTTCGTCCCAAGACGCGGCCGGCGCAGTCAAAAGCCGCAGAGCGACAGCCAGTCCCTGGGAGTGAGTTTTCCGAAACCCCAGTAGCCGCAGTTGATGCCCAACAGCGCTCCAAGCGCGTGGGGCCGATCGACCGCCCGCGCGACGGCGCGTCGGCTCAGCCGCGGATGTCGCGCCATCATCAACGCAAGAGCAGTGACGCGACTGGGGTTGCGCCAGATTTCTGCGTGGTCGCGGCGGTAGCGCACCTCAGCCGATTTACGGTCGACCTCGCCGGACAGGAGGGCGGCGACATGTCCGCCGAGTCGCTGACCAAGAAGCAGGCCGATGCCGATGCCCTCGCCCGTGGTGGGGTCTCCATAGCCTGCCGCGTCCCCGACGAGGAACATCCCGTCTGCGGCGACCGTACGGGCGCGCTGCCGAAATTGTCCGGCGGCCAGAGTGCCACCGACGAGTTCGGCGCCGCGCAGCGCGGGGACTGCTGCACGAGCTGCCGCCTGGTAGTTTCGCGCCGTGACGCCGATGCGTGCCCGACCTGCCAGTGTCGACACAAGGAGGAGATCGGAACCCACTGGACACTGGTACCACTCCTCGCGATCACCAAAGCTCACCGCGATCCGGTCGAGGGCACGGACATCGAGCTTCCAGTGCCCTGCCATGCCGTAGCGACCCTCACCGGATGTCGCGACGGCCCAGCCCGCCGCTGCCCGCATCGGTGAGTGCAGCCCGTCGGCCGCTATCACCGCCTTCGCCCAAACGGGTCCCTCCTCGGTGCTCACGCCGGTGATCCGTCCGGACGCGCCGCGAAGCACACCGCTGGCGCGTACACCTTCGCGAAGGGTGAGGCGGGGCTCGCGTCGCAGGGCCTCGATGAGGATGGTGTCGAACACTGTTCGCCGCACCCCCAAGCCCCACCCCTCGCCCCCGTCGATGGGCATCGGAAACGGCGCGTACGCGGTTGGTGTGCCGTCCCCGTGGGTGTAACTGACGCCGCGAATCCGGGGCGTGCCCGTGGCCAACACCGCGTCAAGCAGGCCCAGCCGGCGGAGGACGGCGACGCCTGACGGCATCAGTCCTTCGCCGCACGCCTTGTCCCGGGGGAAATGAGCCCGGTCAAGCACTGTCACGTGATGCCCAGCTCGGCTGAGGACGAGGGCGGTGGCGGCACCACTCGGACCTGCTCCGATCACGACGGCACCCGCCTGACTCACGTCAGCATCATCTCTAGAACCAGCGAATCAGAGGAGACGCACCCTGATTCGAACTACCAAACGACGCGGACGCGTCACAATGAGCTGGCGCACCGCCGAATGAGCGCGGCCTCGCGTAGGCCCCGGACAACTCACCGCCGCGTTCCTGGTCCCGCGAGGAGAGCTGGCCCCGCGCCATACTACGCACGCGGCGCGGCCAGGACCCTGGTTTCCGCCAGGCTGTCGGCGCCCGGGGGAGGAGCACGCGTGTTTGACAACCGCATCGTGCGCCGGGTAACGCAGGTCGGGCTGGCCGTCGCGCTGGCATCGTCCCTCTCTGGCGTGACCGGCTACGCATCGTCGGCCGGCACCGCCACGGTGCGCGTGGTGGCGCAGGGATTGAACAACCCCCGCGGCCTGGCCTTTGGCCCGAATGGGCAGCTGTATGTGGCGGAGGCGGGCACCGGTGGCTCGTCGTGCGTCGCCGGCCCGCGCGGTCAGGACTGTTTCGGCAGAACCGGCTCGATCAGCCGCCTGGTGGACGGCCACGTCCACCGCATGGTCACCGGCTTGGTCTCGGTCGCCTCCCCTGGCGGCCAGGGCGCGACCGGCCCGGATGGCCTGTCGCAGCGTCCCGACGGTGGTCTGTACACGATCATGACCGCGTCGCCGCAGCAGCTCCCGCCCGGACTCCCAGCAGGGCTGACTGAAGCGCTCGCCGCCCAACTCGGGCAGCTGATCAGGGTGAACACCAACGGGGATTACACTGCCATCGCCGGCGTCGGTGCCCACGACTTTGCCTGGGCGAAACGCCACATCGCCCTCGTTCCCCAGCAGTTCCCTGACGCCAACCCCTACGGGGTGCTGGCGCTCGACAACACGATCTACGTGGTCGACGCCGCGTCCAATACCCTCGACAGGGTTGGCCCTGACGGGACGGTGAGGGTGCTGGCGTTCTTCCCCAATCCTCCGGTCAGTGACGCCGTGCCGACCTGCCTGGCTCGCGGCGAGGACGGTGCTCTGTACGTCGGCGAGCTCACCGGCGGTGGCAACGCCCTCGGGGCGGCCGTGGTCTGGCGGGTCGTGCCCGGCCACAAGCCGGTGGTGTGGCAGTCTGGCTTCAACGCCATCACCGGCTGCGGCTTCGGCGCCGACGGGAGTTTCTATGTGACCGAATTCCAGACCGGAGGACTGGGAGCAGCCAGCCCTGCCGGTGATGTCGTTCGGATCGCCGAGAACGGCACCCGGCACGTGCTGGGTGCGGGGCAGCTGTTCCTCCCCAACGGCTTCCTGGCCGGCCCGGATGGCTCCATCTACGTCTCGAACTGGTCCGTGATGCCGGGCACCTCCACGCAGGGCAGCCCGACGGGCCAGGTGGTGCGCATCTCCGCGTAACCCGTTTGAGAAAGCCGGCACTGAGCGCGGCCGGACTGCGGCCCACACGCCGGGACGGGCTCCCGCAAGGGAACTCCGCCCCGGCGTGCGCGGGCGACCTCTGCACCCCGGCGATAGGCCGCGTCCATCTCCGGACCGCTTCGCGCCCGGAAGCTCTTGTGCTGAGAGCTTCGACATGGTGGCCGACGGTTTCTCGGTGATGTGCAGTCGCCGTCCCATCTGTCGATTCGACAGGCCGAGACAGATCAGACCGAGAACCTCGACCTCGCGATCGCTGAGGCCGGCCGGATGCTCGCGGCGTCGATGGCCGGCGGCGGCTCACCGAGCGCTATGGCAACCTCAGCTGCATTGATTTTGTGCGGTGCGAAATGGTCGCAGCGAATTCAAGTTGGGCCAGCGCAATTGGCTGGGGAGAGAGGATTCGAACCTCGTATACCGCCCGCAGCGGTGTAGCGGCGAGGTGCAGGGCGTGAGCGAAGCGGGCGTCACTTATCGCTGACCGGTCAGCGAATTCGCCGAGCCAGACCCCGCTGGGATGTCAGGGCTTGTAAGCCGACCCGCGAGGTCGCACGGCGAGAATGACAATGAGGCGCTGCTCGCCGTCCAAGCGGTAGATCACCCGCCAATCACAGACGCGCAAGCGCCACTCGCCGGAGCGGCCGCCGGGCGGCTTCACGTCCCCGGTGGGAAGGCGATCGACGGCCGCCTCGATTCGGCGCCGGTCCACCCGACCCAACTGCCGCAGCACCTTGACTGCCGGCGGTAGAACGACGATCTGC
>NZ_JAEKNS010000016.1:0-2888 GCF_016464765.1 Candidatus Aeolococcus gillhamiae
GTGTCGTGCACGGTCACCCGGCGGCGGATCTCCTTGAGCTCGTCGAGCATCGTCTGGTCGATCTGCAGCCGACCCGCAGTGTCGAGGATGACCACGTCGCAGTTCAGCCGCTTGGCCTCGTCGACGCCGCGCTTGCACAGCTCGGGCGGTTTGGCCTTGCCGTCGGGCATGGCCACGGGGACCTGGTTGTCCTTGCCGAGCCGCTCGAGCTGCTGGGCGGCCGCGGGCCGGTAGGTGTCAGCGGCCACCATCAAGGGGCGATGGCCCTCCTTGCGCACCGCCAGCGCGAGCTTGGCGGCGGTGGTGGTCTTGCCGCTGCCCTGCAGGCCGAGCAGCATCACCACCGTCGGCGGCTGCGACTGGTAGCGCAACTTGCGCTGCTCGCCACCGAGCAGCGCGGTGAGCTCCTCGTTGACGATGGAGACGATCGTCTGTCCCGGCGTCAGCGATTCGAGGACCTCGGCCTGGACAGCGCGCTCGCGGATGCGCTCCACGAAGGCGCGCGCCACCTTGAAGTTGACATCCGCCTCGAGCAGCGCCAGGCGCACCTCGCGCAGCCCCGCCTCGACGTCCTCCTTGCTGAGCTTGCCCTTGCCCGAGAACCGCTTGAAGACGTCGGTGAGCCGGTCAGACAGAGAGTCGAACATCAGGCGCCCCTGCCCCCGAGCGCATGCACCTGCTCGCGCAGGCCGGCTTCGACGCGGTCGCGGCGGTCGAGCTCGGCGGCGAGGCCCAGCCGCACCTCGAGGTTCTCGAGCTGCGCGAGCGCGCGGCGCACCAGGTCGTGGGCGCCGCTGCGGGTGCAGCTGAGGTGCTCGGCGAGCTCGGTGATCGACCAGTCCTCGTCGAGGTGCAGGCGGCACGCCTCGCGCTGATGGTCGGTGAGCACGCCGCCGTAGACGTCGAAGAGGCGCTGGCGCGCGGCGTGGTCGGGCGCGGCGGGGGCGGGCGTGCGGAAGCGTGTCAAGGGCAAAGCCTTGACATGCTACCAGAACCTCAGGTCTACCCCGCCGGCAGCTCGAGCACGCCCGCGAAGAGGGCGTCGAGATAGGCGGCGGGGTCGAAGACGTTGAGGTCGTCGATCCCCTCACCGAGGCCGACCAGCTTGACCGGCACGTCGAGCTCGGCCTCGATGGCCAGGACGGTGCCCCCGCGCGAGGTCCCGTCGAGCTTGGTGAGCACGATCCCGGTGAGCTGCATCGCCTCGTGGAAGGCACGCGCCTGGGCAATGGCGTTCATCCCCGTGGGCGCCTCGATGACCAGCAAGGTCTCCTGGGGCGCGTCGGGGATGGCGCGCTCGATGACCCGGCGCACCTTCTCGAGCTCGGCCATCAGGTTGCTCTTGGTGTGGAGGCGACCCGCGGTGTCGACCAGCACGACGTCGATGCGCCGGGCCAGCGCCGCCTGGATGGCGTCGTAGACCACAGCGCCGGGGTCAGCCCCCGGCCGGTGCGCCACGACGTCGATGCCGCTGCGGTCGGCCCACACCCGCATCTGGTCGATGGCCGCCGCTCGGAAGGTGTCAGCCGCGGCGACCAGCGCGGTCATCCCCTCGGCGGACAGCCGGTGCCCCAGCTTGCCCAGCGTGGTCGTCTTGCCGCTGCCGTTGACGCCGACGACCACCAGCACGCTCGGTCGAGCGTCGAGGTTCAGGCGCCGGTCGCGCGCCTCCAGCAGGGTGAGCATCTCCGCCTTGAGCGCGTTGAGCGCCTCCTCGGCGGTGGCGATCCGCTCGAGGCGCACCCGCTCCCGGAGCGAGGTGACCAGCTGCTCCGCCACCCCCATGCCGGCGTCAGCCCCGATGAGGATTTCGAGGAGGTCGTCGTAGAAGGCGTCGTCGAGGTCGCGGCGCAACAGGACTGCGTCGCGGACCTGCTCGCTGAACGCCAGCGACGCGCGGTCCATGCGCCGCGACATGCGCTTCCACCACGCCTCACGATGGACGCGGGACACCACCTCGTCGGTCATCTCGGAGCGCTCAGACCGCGGCGCGGATGGTGGACTGGCGCAGCCCCACGACGTGGCCCTCCGGCACCGTCTCGCCGGACTCGGCGTCGAAGCGGACGCTGATCACCGAGCTGACCCCGTCGCCGTCGCTGGTCACGCCGTGGAGCGCGTCCGCCGCGGCCATGGTGATGTGGTTGTGGGTCACCACGATGAACTGCTGGGTGGCCGCGAGCCGCTTCAACAGTCGCGTGAAGCGCATCACGTTGCTGTCGTCGAGCGGTGCGTCGACCTCGTCGAAGACGTAGAACGGCGACGGGTTGACCTGCTGCAGGGCCAGGATGACGGCCAGCGCGGTGAGCGCCCGCTCGCCTCCGCTGAACAAGCTCAGCGGTTGCAGCCGCTTGCCCGGCGGCTGCGCCAGGATCTCCACGCCGGCACGGGCCGTCGAGTTTCTGCCGCTGTCGTCAGCAACGGCCACGCCGGGCTCCTCGCGGCGCAGGGTGGCGCGGCCACCGGGGAAGAGCTCGGCGAAGAGGTCGTGGAAGTGCACCGAGACGGCGCCGAACACCGCCTCGAAGCGGACGTCGATGGCGTCGGTGAGGCGCGCGGCCATCACGCGGATGTCGGTACAGGCGTTACCGAGGTCGTCGCGCCCGGCTCGGAGCACCGCGACGCGCTCCGCCAGGCGCTCGTGCTGTTCGGGCGCCAGCGCGTTGACCGGGCCGAGCGCTGTGACTCGCCGCTCCAGGCGGACGATCTCGCGCTCGGCCTTGTCGGCGTCCCCGGCCTGCGGTTCGGGGCCGTCGTCCTCCTCATCGCCACGCACTGCGTCGGCGAGCTCGGCGACGCGCTCGGCTGCGGCGGCGACCTCCAGGTCGGCGGCGGCGCGCTCGTCCTCGGCGCGGGCCAGCACCACCGCCACCTCGCTCCTCTCAGCGTCG
>NZ_JAEKNS010000048.1:0-28744 GCF_016464765.1 Candidatus Aeolococcus gillhamiae
CCAGACCTTGTCGGCTCCGTACACGCGTCGGTGTTCTTCCCAGACCCGCCTGATCGCGACCTTGATTGCATCGTCCCTGATCGAGCGGGAGGAGGCCGGCCGCTTGGTCGCGGCGTAGTAGGTGGCGGAGGCAAACTGCAGCACCCTGCAGATCGGCTCGACCCCGTACCGATCGCGCTGCGCGTCGATGTACTTGGTCATCTCGGTCGTCGACCGTCGAGCTCGGTCGCGAAGAAAACTGAGGCGCTCTTAAGGATCTCGTTGGCTCGGCGCAGCTCGCGGTTCTCACGCTCCAGCTGGCGTAGTCGCTCACGTTCCTCGGTGGTGAGTCCCGCGCGCTCGCCGTTGTCGATCTGGTCTCGCCGCACCCACAGCCGCACCGTCTCTCGATGCACACCGAGCTTGGTGGCGATGGAACTGATCGCTGCCCACTCCGAGGGATGTTCACCACGGTGCTCGAGCACCATGCGCACCGCCCGCTCACGCAGCTCCTGGGGATACCTGCTCCGTCCTGTCATCGCTCCATCCTCTCAAGGAATGGAGTCTCCAACTTACCCGGGGCGGTTCAGCCCAGCAAGTTGACATCATCGAGGCTCTGCAGGGGATCATCCAGTAGGGCGGCGTCTAGGGGAAGCCTGGGAAGGCCCAAGTTCAGTGCCAGGAAGATCGTCACAGCCAGCGCGTTAGTTTGGGAACTGGACATGTGGAACTGGGGAGTTCGGGACATTTGGCCGCTAGCAGGATCTGAAACTTCGGCCTGGACCCAGCCTCGGTTACGCCTTTCGCCTCGGATCAGCTTGGCGTTTCGGAACGCTGGGTGTGGATCGATCCGTCCATAGATCCGGTTAACCAGGGGCGCTAGACGTTCAAGCTGTGCATCCACAACGTCAGTAGCTGCAGATCGGATCGCGGTGAGAATACGTTCGACATATGCCGCGGTGGCGTCGCGCGCCTTGAGTTCATTCGCGAGTGCCGAGCTGGCAGTCGTGGTCTTCTCCAGCAGGTCGGAGACTTCCCTTCTCCTGGCTGATTCGCCGATGCGCCCAACGCTGGCCAGCAAACGGACTCCCTCGGCGCGTGCCGCGTTGAGCCTTGCGAGCATCGAGTGGGCCTCGCCTTCCAGCTGCGCAAGTTTCTCCGGTAATGTGGCAAGGTCACCGTCTACGAAACCCAACTCAGCTGCACGTCGTTTGAGGTCCGTCTCGTAAAGCTCGCGCCCTCTTACTGCTGCGTCGGTTGCCAGGAGTTGCTTTTGGAGAGCCGCCTCTTCGGCCTCGAGTCTTCGAACGACGGCGGCCGCTTTATCAACGCTACCGACGTCGGGGACGGGAATGTTGTCTGAGGATGTGAGTAGTCGGTTGAGGCGATCTCTTACCGCGAAAGGGATTATAGGTTGTTCGCATACCGGGCAATTGTCCGAATCTAGGTGACGCAGCGCGATCTGCGCGAGTGCGGCCAACTCTTGTGCCTGGTCCTGTGCGCGAACGAATTGCTCGCGAGATTCCGCGGCTGAGGCCTGTGTCGCGGCGAGACTCTCGCGGGCCAGTTGCAGCTGCGCTTGAATAGCCTCGATGGTTACGGCTGGCGGTGCCGATGTCGGCTCTTCGGAGACAAGTGGATGTGAAAGGTCGGACGCCAGCTTTCCGACTTCGTCACGCCGGCGCTCGATCAACCGCTGGGTTGCGGTCAGAGAAGCGACGACAGCGTTCACGGCCCGCACTTGGTCGCCCTCTGGCACAGCTATGGTGAGGGCGGAATCCTTTGCAATCGTCGCGACCACCTGCAGCCACACTGCCCACTCTCGCTCTGTCTTGTCGATATCGGCGTCGTCTGATAGCGCTGCATGCTCGGCTTGCAGTGCGACTAATCGCTGTTGATTCGCAGCCTGCTCAGACCTACGCTCATTAGTTGCAGTGGACCATGCCGTGCGGGCTTTCTCTAGGGAGTGCTGCAGCTCGGTGATCCGGCCCACCCCGATGAGTTCGCTTAGCGCCAGAAAGCGATCCTGATCGTCCACGGCGTCTAGGAATTCGCGGACCTTGTCTTGCTGTAGGTACACGCCTCGGGTCATAGCCATCGCGATGGCCGCACTCGAATCGCTGGTCGCAAGTGCTTCCGGCCATAAGGTTTCGATCAGCCGCACGCGAGCGGCGTCGCCACGGTAGGTCTTCCGATCGAGTTCAATTTGGAGTTGCTCGTCAGCGCCATCCGTCGTGCGCGTCACAATGATCTCATCGGCGCCCTCGCCAAGCACGAGCCGGACCCTGGCCTGTCCGGAAGACGAAAAGAGGGAAACGATATGGGGGTTGTCGACACCGAGGCGGTCGAGCGTTCCGGTAACTGCCCAATGAATTGCGTCGAATAATGATGTCTTACCAACACCATTAGCGCCCACGATTACGACGGCATTCGCATCCAGATCGATTTTGGCGTCCGCTGGAAATCCGCGGAATCCAGCGATGTCGATGTGCTTGAGTCTCATGGCTTGTTGAGCTCGACGTGAAGGGTCTGCACGAGCGGGTCTTGATTAGCCATCGCATTGATTAGAAGTCGGGTATGGACGGGGTCGATGTCCTTCCGTGCCAGGAGCTCAGGGAGGAGGTCCACTGCCGTGGCGTCGTTGAGCTTCTCCATTTCCATCGCTAGCGGCAGCAGCGGGAGCAGGACGCGCTCAACGTCAGTTGCGTCGCGTAATTGACCGCTCACTGGCACGAGCTTGCGAACCCGCGTAGTGTCAGCCCGCACCTCGTTGATCTTGCTCTCCAGCTCGGGATCGAGCGCGCTTGGTGTCAGCAGGACTAGATATCCATCCCAGGCCTTGGGTTCGGACGCGGTGAGGTACTGAGACATGATTTCGACGAGGACCCCTTGAGCCTCCGTCCAAGTCTCGAGCAATGACGTCCAGGAGTCGTAACCACTGGCGAGAACCACCCCATATGGGTCCTCGAACAGTGTCGACTCAGTGGAGCCAGGTACGTCGACAGCGTCACGTCGACGGTAGCCGGCGCGCTCGAGAATGTCCGATGCCGTACCCATCAGGGTATCCAGGTTGAATGTGGGCTGGTTCATGCGATGAGCCGGTTGGCAAGGGCGTCATCATTGCGAATCTCGTCGACGTCGTAGAGTTCGAGCGGAGAGGCGCCACTGATAATGCTCTCGGTCGCACCATCGCCGGTGAGGTCGATCGGAGGTGCCATAACCGGCTTACCGCCCGGGACGCCAGCGACGATGGCTAGGCGTGGGCGCAGTCCCTGGTGCGTTGCCGTGCGCGCAAAGTAGGCATGCCTGATCTTGGCCTCCGCCGAGGCCCAGCGCTCGATGCCCCGTCCCGACGCAAGCGCCACCACGACACTACGATCGCCGACACTAAACTGGACAGCTCCGCTGCCATCGAACGATACGTCTGCGCTTAGACGGCGTTGAATTGATGCCACCGTGAGCAGCAAGTCGGCGACGAGTTCAGGGTTTGATTGGCTAAACGGGGCATACGGAGTGGTTCCCAACAGCCATCGACTCCTGGCAGCCCCTAGTCCGAGGAAGCCCAGCGCGCGAGACTGTTTGATTGTTGGGCCTACGTCCTCGGGGTGCAGCCCTTGTGTTTCAGCAAGATGTGCGCACGCTGTCGTCAGGGTGCGCGAATGCTCCTCAAGCAGCCTATCGGCGAGTTCTTGCATGAACCGAGACCACCCCATCCGCATGTGCTGATCTGGAGTGATACCGAGTTTGAAAGCAATGCCGTCGACACTCAGTTCTTGAGGGTCCACGAAGTATGGTTGGATGCCTTGGGCTCCGAGGACATCTGAGATCTTGCCCATGGTCGACGTGAGTACAGACGCATCACTCCCCAGCCCGGCGAACACTGTGATCGGTGCAGCGAGCATCCTGGCGGCAATGATCGCCTCCCACCCGGTTTGCCATTCTTCGTTAAGTTGAGCGGACCGCATGATCCATTGTTCGGAATCGGACGTGACGTTGCCATGCAGATACACAACATTGCGTTGGCCAAGCCTCTGGAACTCGGCTGGGGCACAGACGACCGACACCAATTCACCGGCCCCAACCTGAGCCAATGCATGACTGAGCGCCAAGTCGTAGTTGAGAGTTACGACGGAGGACACCGCTCCTTCACACATCATAGCCGCGGCGATGAGGTATCCCTCATTGGGTGTGGCATTCTGCATTCTTGCTAAGGGAAGGCGCCGAACGAGTTCTTGCTGACTGGTGTAACGCGCGAAAACCGCGTCAGCCACACACGTCAGGTCGCGCGGGTTTGCGCAAGCGTCGGCCGCGAGGATTCCGTCCGAGACGAGCAAGTGGGCCACCGCCTCCGACAAGTCTCCGGACAGCGGGACGTCTGTGGGTGACTCGAATGAGCAGCCTGCGCCCAGCACGAGCGTCACCGCCCCGCCGTCGCGTCGGCTAATGGCATGCAACAGTGGTGGCGGAATCGACATCGGGACCGATTCTGACGCCGGAATGGCCGGCCGGGCGGGAGTCAGTTTCTCAGACGCCGACATTCGTGAGGACTGTCACCAAACAGATGCATGCTTGGAACGACTCCATCGTCGCGTGTCCCATCGCCCCAAGCGCGACAGCCGTGAGCCGGTAGACGTTGGGGTCACCGGGTAGGCTGTCATCCCGAGTGCGCTCGAGAAACGCCGGTGGCGTCGGCGAGGACACTCAGGGTCCCACCCCGGCCGGCGACAAGGCAGGCGGCGAGGACCTGCAGCGTCTGCTCGGTCGGCTCCGCGGGCCTCTCCCGGCGGAGAAGGGCGACGGAGGCCGGTGCGGCCAGTCCCAGGGCGCCACGGAGCTTCTCGTACGTCCGGCCTGGGGGACGCGACGGCCGGCCTCGATCTCGTTGATGGCCGTGCGGCTGACGCCACTGCGCCGCGCCGCCTCGGCCTGGATCCAGCCGAGCAACTCACGGCGGCGGCGCGACTCGATGGCGACACTCGTACGGACGCCCGCGAGTCCAACCCTGGCGGGTTGGGTTGACCGGACCCCGTTTGTTGGTCCACCGTCTATGAGAGTTCCGGGTTGTTGAACCGCGCCGCGAAGATTGCGGGCGGCAGATAGCCGAGCGAGCTGTGCGGCCGGTGGCGATTGTAGGTGTCGCACCACTCGTCGAACAGCATCCGTGCTTCCATGATCGTGTCAAAGACTTCTCGGGCGAACAGCTCATCGCGGAGGCGGCCGTTGAAGCTTTCGACGTAGGGGTTCTGCCACGGGCTGCCCGGCTCGATGTACGCGGTGTCCGTACCGTGCGCCCGGCACCAGTCGCGGATCGCCATGGCCACGAACTCGGGGCCGTTGTCGCAGCGGATGCACTCGGGGTTGCCGCGCACCGCGCACGCCTCGTCGAGAGCACGGGTGACGTCGTCGGCGGTGATGGAACGGCCGAGACGCCGGGCGATGTTCTCGCGGGTGAACTCATCGCACATCGACAGCGCCTTGATGGGGCGGCCATCGGAGGTGGCGTCGAAGATGAAGTCGAGCGCCCAGACGTGGTTGGGACGCTGCGCTGACAGGCGCTGCGCCGGGACGGTGCTGGTGCCGAGGCGGCGCCGCTTCACGGAACTGGCCGGAACACGCAGGCCCTCCTCGCGCCACAGCCGTTGTACACGCTTGCGGTTCACCAGCCATCCCTCCATACGGAGCAGCGCCCAGGCGCGCCGGAAGCCGTACCGCGGCCATGTCTGGGCGATCTGTCGCAGGCGCGCTCGCAGCGCCTCCTCGGGCGCGAGAACCCGCCTGGCGTGACGCTGCGTGGTGCGTTGCTGTCCGGTCACCCGGCAAGCCCGCCGCTCCGAGACGCCGAACACCTCGCGGAGGTGCACCACGGCGTCTCGCCGGCGCGACGGGCTCAGAAGTTTCCCCGGGCAACCTCCTTGAGCATCTGGTTGTCCAGCGTGAGGTCGGCGACCACGCGCTTCAGCCGCATGTTCTCGTCCTTGAGCCGACGCAGCTCCTTGGCGTCGTCCACCTTCATGCCACCGTACTGGTTGCGCCAGCGGCTGTACGTCTGCTCGCTGATCTCCAGCGTCTTGGCGACCTCGGCAACAGTGCTGCCTTCCGCAGCGAGCCGCTCGCCCTCGCGAAGCTTGCGAATCACCTGCTCCGCCGTGTGCTTTCGTCCCTTCATCGAGTTCCTCCTGCCTCTCCTCGAGGCTGTGAAGAACTCTCATATCAGCTGGACCAGTTGCCGGGGGTCAGGTCAGGGTGTCCGGGAAGGACGGATGCGAGTTCGACACCGCCCAAAATGGTACATCCGCCTCTGAGGGGTGTCGCGGGGAATGAACACCGCTGATACTGTCCGATGAGTGATGCTTCTCGGGCGGAATTATCAAGCACAGCAATGCTTTGGTGCGCTTACTGCCTCATGACATCAACCGGCATTGGTCCGCAGACCAAGTGATGTCGGGATGTGAAGATGCGGCCGTTGCGCTCAGGCCAGCCAGAAAATGAGGACACTATGTTCACACTCATGGTGCATGATACGTGGTCCGATGCCCAGTCCAGAGAGGAAGGCGACGCATCCGACGGTCGAAACCCCGTCGATGCCCGAGGTCGGCCTCTGGGACGCCGAGGACGGCTCCTTCTACGGTTCCCACCTACGCCGATCGATCGTCGCACGCGGGTGGACGGTTCCTGAGTTCGCTCGAGCCAGCCGACTCGATCCCGGCTCGGTATACGCGGCCATCCAAGGCCGGCGTGTTCGTGATGCCACGGCGATCCGCATCTTCTCAACGCTGGAGCGCAGACCGCCGATGGCCATCGTCTTGAAGTGACTGCCGCCGCTCAGGCCTAGAATCGGATTCGGGCGGCCGCCTGAAGGACGGCATCACTGGTCTTGCCACGGTAGTAGTAGGCGACCATGTCGCTGCTGGCATGGCCGAGCAGTTGCTGGAGATGCAACATGTGCATCCCAGCGTCCGCACACCACGTGCAGAAGGTATGTCGGAACCGGTAGGGATTGCACTTGATCCCGGTCTGGCGCTGAAGGACCTTGAGCATCGTGCGCAGGCCGCCCAACTCGAGGGGCTCCACGCGGCCGTCTCTCTCCATCCGCGAGGACAGGAACAATCGAGATGCGCCGACGGGCCTGTTGGGGTCGGCCAAATGCACGCGAATAAGTTTGGGCAGGAGCTTCTGGCCGATCGTCAGGGGGATATCCCGGAAGCCCGCCTCCGTCTTGGTGACGTCGGCATCATGCACGGAGCCGCGGATCTCCACGATCGGCGGAACGCGGTCGAGGCGGATGTTCTCCTCGTGGAGTGCCAGGAGCTCGCTCGGCCGCATTCCGGTGTACAGCAGCATCGCCACGAGCAGTCGATCCCGCGCTGTCTGGGCGGCCCGGAGGAGTGAATCAGCCTCGCCTTGGGTGAGTACTGGCTCCTCCGGTCGCCGCTCGTCGGGCGCCGATGAGACGCGCAATCGCTCCAGCTGGTCTCCAACGGCAGCCTGGGCGCCGAGGTGCTCCGCGGCGTAGAGGGCCAGTTGGCGGAGCTGAGACCGAACCTTCTTGATGGTCGCTGAGTCCCGGCCCATGTCGTATTGCAGCCAATGGAGATAGCCGACCGCGTGCGCATCGGTCCATTCATCGATGTATCTGATGCCCGCTTGTTCACGGAACAGGCGTAGCGGACCGCCGAGCAGGTTGCCGCGGATGTTGTCGCGGCTCGTCTGGCTGTAGGGCCTTCCGTTCTTCGGTGAAACGTGGTTCTCGGCGTAGCGCTCGACGCCGCGCTCAAAGGTGATCCGGCCGTCGCGCTGCGAGGCGCTCCGGACCGCGGCAGGTCTCCGCCCACGCTCGATCGGTTCCAGCCAGTTCGGCACGGCACCATTCTAAGTCCACTTTGCCTAGGTAGTGGGCTTAAGGTTTCCAGAGTCACTACTTTCCCGTAAATCCACGGCGATCCACGCGGACCCCACCGGAACCCCACGGAGCTCCATTCGTATTCGAAACAGGCCCTCGGCGAGGAGTGGAGCGGGAGAAGGGGTTCGAACCCTCGACCCTTACCTTGGCAAGGTAATGCTCTACCACTGAGCTACTCCCGCTCGCGGCTGGCGAGTATATCTCAGGCTCGGAGGCGGTCCTCAGCGTCCGGTGAACACGGGCGGACGCTTGGTGATGAACCCGTTGATGCCGGCGGCGAAATCCTCGCTCTCCGACGCCAGCACCTGCGCCTCCTCTTCACGGCGAAGCTGCTCATCGAGATCGCTGTCGAGCGAATGGCTGATGAGCTGCTTGATCAGGCCAGCGGAGCGCGGCGCCCGCGTCAGGCGAGCGGCGAAATCCGCCGTGGCCTGCCCCAGGTCCGCATCGGGCACGACCCGGTGCACCAACCCCAGTCGCAGAGCCTCCGCGGAGTCGACGGTTTCGCCGAGCATCGCCAGTTCGAGCGCCTTGGCGGTCCCGACCAGGCGAGGGAGGAAGTAGCTGCTCCCCGCGTCAGGCACTAGGCCGATGCGCACGAACGCCTGGATGAAGGTCGCCGACTCTGCGGCGATCCGGAAGTCGGCGGCGAGCGCGACGGACATGCCGGCGCCGGCGGCGACGCCGTTCACGGAGGCGATCACAGGCTTTTCCAGGTCGCGCATGGCGCGGACCATGGGCACGTAGTGGTCACGGAGGTGCCCGCGGATGTCGACGTCACCGGACTCGAGGCCGGCACGCAGGTCCTGACCCGAGCAGAAACCCCGGCCGGCACCGCTGATCACCACCACACGGATGCCGTCGTCGCTCGCCGCCTGGCGGCAGCCGTCGGTGATCGCGTCGAGGACGTCGTCGGTGAGGCCGTTGAGAACCTCCGGCCGATTCAGGGTGAGCGTGAGCACGCCTGCATCGGTGGAGGAGAGAACGACTGGCGCTGTGCTGATGGACATGACGAGCACTGTACCGCCGTGGTTCTACGGTTGGACGCCCACCCGCTCACCGAGCTCGTGTAACCGTTCGAACGTGTAGATGCCCGTGTTGTGACCGTCCGCCCAGACGACGTTGAGGCCGTAGGAGCCGACCAGGGAGATGTCAGCGAGGTTGTCCTCGCCGGGTTCCAGGTGAGGGCGCACGGCGAAGCGGCCGGCGCTGCCCATCTCGCCGTGGCACGCTGCGCACGGACAGGCACGACGGAGCACCTCGAACGGGATCCGATGCACCGCTCCGTCGTCCCACTCCACCAGGAGAGCGCTGGCGGGCTCGTCGTAGTCGAAGCGGCTTGGGGTTGGGCTCACCGGCCCAGCATAGGCGGCTCCTCATTTGAGGTGAGATGGCGCTGAGAATCGCGGCCACTACGCCGGCTTTCCACGTCCTCTAAGGATCGCCTTCCAGACTTCGCGCTCGAGATGAAGTTGACCGGCATCCGCCTCAGCCGCCGCCAGGCCATCGGGACCGCCGCCGGGACCGCGCTCGGCGCCGCCGCCCTGGTGTACGGGCTAGAGGAGATCGCCTTCTCGCCGAAGGCCGCGGTCAGCGCCGGCGGCTGGCCCAGCCCACTCGGCGACAAGCGCGCCATGGCGGCGCACCTGCTACGCCGTGCCGGCTTCGGCTACAGCGAGGCGGACCTCGACGCTGCCGCGGCGATGTCCTACGACGATCTCGTCGACCACGTCGTGGGTCAGCAGCCCGTGGCCCTGCCGGTGCCCGCGGACGTCACCAACCACACCCAGCTGGCCAGCGCCTGGTACGCGCAAATGGCAACCACAACCGCGCAGTTTCCCGAACGGATGGCTCTGTTCTGGCACGGCGTTCTCACCAGCGATTTCCGCAACGCCAACCGCCTGCCCTTCGTCTACCAGCAGAACTTGCTGTACCGCGATGCCGGACTCTCCGACCTTCGCAGCCTCCTCTCGCGGGTCACGAAGGACCCCCTGATGATGCGCTACCTCAATCTCGACGCCAGCTCAGCGGCGTCGCCGAACGAGAACTACGCGCGCGAACTGATGGAGCTGTTCACGTTGGGACCGGGCAACTTCACCGAGTCGGACGTCCGTGAGGCTGCGCGCGCGCTCAGCGGGCTGCGCATCCAGCTGTTCGACTCGAGCGGGGCCCGGATGACACCGCCGAAGTACACCAAGGGCGATCGCCAGGCGTACAGCGCTCAGATCAACACGCTGGTGAAGTCGGGCGCCAGCTTTCGCGGCACGCTGGTATCACGTGTCCACGACTCGGGAAGCAAGTCCTTCCTGGGGCACACCGGCAACCTCGGTGCCGACGATGTCATCGACATCGTGCTCGCCCAGCCTGCCTGCGCCCCGTTCGTCACCCGCCGGGCGCTGACGTACTTCGCAACGCCGAATCCCTCGTCCGCGGACGTTAACGCCGTGGCAATGCAGTTCCGCGACAGCAAGTACGACCTCCGCACGCTGATGCGGGCGATCTTCCGTAGCAGCGCGTTCACCTCCGCGGCCAACTACCGCTCCCTGCTGCGTTCTCCGACCGACTACATGGTGGCCACGATGCGCGCCCTCAATCGGCCGGCGCTCACCGCCATTGCGGTGCGCTCGGCAGCGGGCATGGACCAGGTCCTCTACGACCCGCCCAACGTCGCCGGCTGGCCCAACAGCTCAGGCTGGGTGAGCTCGTCGACACTGCTCGCGCGCATCAACTTCGCCACGGCGGCGACCGCGCGAGTGACCGCCCTGCCAGACCCAACAGCCGCGATGCGCAGCCAGCTCGACAACGTGGTCGGCAAGGACACGTCGGCGGCGTTCGCGGCGGCCCACAGCGACGGCGACCGCTGGTTCGCCCTGCTCGCCAGCCCCGAATTCCAGCTCAAATGAGGTTGCCCCGATGAGCGTCACCCGTCGCGACTTTCTGGCCGCCGGCCTCGTCAGCGCCGCCAGCGGCGTGATCGTGCCGCCCATCCTCGCCAAGGGGGTGTTCGCGGCCGGCATCGACGGCATCCACAACAACCGCGTGCTGGTGGTGCTGCAGCTCGCCGGCGGCAACGACGGTCTCAACACCGTGGTGCCGTACGCCGATCCTGCGTATGTCACCGCACGCCCGACCGTGGGGGTCAAGCCGGACAGCGTGCTGCACCTCGACAGCAACGTCGGCCTCAACCCGGCGCTCAAAGGCCTCAAGTCCCTCTACGACGGTGGCCAGGTGGCCATCGTCCAGGGAGTCGGCTACGACAAGCCGACCTATTCGCACTTCGAGAACCTCTACGTGTGGGAGTACGCGGACCCGGCGCGGGCGCAGACCGACGGATGGCTCGGCAAGCTGCTCGGTGCCCAGCTGGACTCGCAGGGCCACCCGCTGGCAGGCTGCGCCCTCGGTGAGGTGAGCACGCCGCCGGAGCTGCGCGCCAGCAAGGCCGCGGTCAGCGTGATCCAGTCCGCGCAGAGCTACACCGTGCGCGGCGGAGCGGCCCGCGCGGCGCTGGCGCCAACCCTGTACCGCAACACGCCGGGGATCTACGGGGCCCTGTTCGACCAGGCGCTCAGCACGGCCGAGTCCGGCATGAAGACGCTCGCGAGCGGCGCGGCGACGTACAAGCCCGCCGCCCAGTACGTGGCGCAGGGCGCGACCCCCGCCGCCAACAGCCTCGGGTCGGCGTTGCAGCTCACCGCCCAGATGATCGTCACCGAGCCGTCGGTGAAGATCTGCCACGTGGTCATCAGTGGCTTTGACACCCACCAAGACGAGGCGGCGCGGCAGACCGCCCTGCTCGCCGAGGTAGACACGGCGGTCAGCGCGTTCATGCAGGACCTGGGCGCGCACGGGCAGGCCGACCGCGTGGTGCTGATGACCTGGTCGGAGTTCGGTCGCCGGGTCAGCGAGAACGGCAGCCGGGGGACCGACCACGGCGCCGCGGCCCCGCTCTTCATCGTCGGCAAGCCGGTCAAGGGCGGCCTGTACGGCGAGCAGCCCTCGCTGACCAGCACCATCGACGGCGGCAACCTTAAATTCACCGTGGACTTCCGCAGCGTGTATCAGACCCTGATTCGTGACTGGTTGCAGGGCGACCCGACGGCCGTGCTCGGCGCGTCGTATCCGGAGCTGCCGCTGATCAACACCGCGTAGCCGCCGTGCGGGGGCGCTGCCCCTGCGTCTAGGCTCGGACCATGGCCGACGGCAACGATAGCGGCGCCCCCTTCGAGGTGGAACGCCAGATGCTGGGCACCAGCGAGTTCCTCGAGCTGCTCGGCTGCCACTTCGACGAGGTCGGGGCTGCGCGGGTCACCGGCTGGTTCGAGGTGGGCTCGCAGCACCACCAGCCGTTCGGCATCCTCCACGGTGGCGTGCTGTCGTCGGTGGTGGAGACCTTCGCGTCGATTGGCGCATGGATCGCGATTCGAGACAGCGGCCGGGCTGCGGTTGGGGTGGCCAATGCCACGGACTTCCTGAGATCCACCGTCGCGGGCCGGCTCGACGTGGTCGCCACGGCGGTGTACCAGGGACGCACCCAGCAGCTCTGGGACGTGGTCATCGCGCGCGCCGACGATGGCAAGGACGTTGCCCGTGGTCGGGTGCGGCTCCAGAACGTCGAACCACACTGAGATCGAGGCAGGCCGCCCCGGGTCGCGCGGTCCCGCCGACTGTCCTTGAGCGTACCGCCATCCTTTCCCGGCCAGCCGTACACTGAGGACGATGTCACTGCTGGAGTCCATGTTCTTCGGCCTCTGGGTGGTCATGACCGTCGCATTCGTCATTCTCGAGGTGCACACCCAAGCCTTCTACGCCGTCTTCGTCGCGGTTGGCGCAGCGGCAGCGGCGATCACGGCCCTGGCCGGCGGTCCCCTGTGGCTCCAGGGAGTGCTCTTCGCCGTCCTGGCGATCGGCGGCTCCACGCTGATCCGGCCGACCCTGCGAGCGCGCTTCGACAGCGCCGTGCCCGTCGCCAGGTTCCGCGGCATCCAGGGCAGCGCCGACGGCCTGGTCGGCCAACCGGCGATCACACTGGACACCGTGGGTGACGAGCACCACCCCGGTCACGCGCTCTTCGCCAACGACCGTTGGCTGGCCGTCACCGACCGCGCCGAACCGCTCCCGGCCGATATCCCTGTGGTGGTGGTGGCGGTGCGCGGTACCACGCTGCTGGTTCGTCCGCAATGAATGACCGACCGACGCTCCACACGAGGCGGTGGCGGCCGGCCGCACGAGCATTGAGCAGCTGAGGGGGGTTCATGGTCACCACCGGCACCATCGTCACGTTCGTGCTCATCGCGGTGGCCGCGCTGATCATCATCATCGCGCTCGCGCAGTCGATCAAGGTGGTGCAGCAGGGCTACGTCGGCGTCGTCCAGCGTTTCGGCCGGTACGTCGCGCCGGTGCGGCCGCCTGGGGTCACGCTCATCGTGCCGTTCATCGACCGACTGGTGCGCGTCGACATGCGCGAGACGCCCCGCACCGGTGATCGCCAGGAGGTGATCACGGCGGACAACGTTGCCGTCGCCGTCAACGCGACCATCTTCAGCCAGGTGGTCGACGCCCAGGCGGCGCTGTTCGCAGTGTCCAACTACTTCGTCGCCATCGATCAGCAGGCGCGCACCACGCTCCGCAACGCCTTCGGCAACGTCAGCCTCGACCAGGCGCTATCGCAGCGCGAGCGAATCAACGCCAGCATGCAGGAGCAGATGGAGCAGGTCACCGACAAGTGGGGGATCCGCATCAGCCGCATCGAGATCGTGGACATCACGCCGCCGGCGCAGATCCTCCAGGCGATGGCCCTGCAGAAGCAGGCCGACCAGGAGAAGCGGGCGCGGATCCTCCAGTCGGAGGGCCAGCAGACGTCCGCGGTCAACATCGCCGACGGCAACCGCCAGGCAGCCATCAAGAACGCCGAGGGCGAGAGGCAGGCATACATCCTCCGCGCCGAGGGCACCCGTCAGGCGCTCATCCTCGAGGCCGAAGGACGCGCCCAGGCGATCTCCACGGTGTACTCGGCGATCAAGGAGGCAGCCCCCGATCCCACGTTGGTGGCGATCCTTCAGCTCGACACCCTGGCGAAGTTCGCCGACAGCGACAACACCACCATCGTCGTGCCCGCGGAGTCGGCGGCGCTGCTGGGCGCCGCCCAGGCGTTGCGCTCGGTGATCGGCACGGCGCCGTCGTACACCGCGCCGGAGGCTCCACCGCCGCCACGCTGATCCGTCAGCGGCCCGCAGGTACCATGGACGCGTCATGACCTCCGGACCGCTGCTGCGTGCCCACCTCGATCCACTCGCCGACCTGCCGGTGGCCTTCGACTACGATCACCTCTCGCTGGTGCCGCGGGTCGCCTCCACGCTGTCGCATCGCTCCGACGCGTCGCCGGAGGTGCGCTTGGGCGCGCTGACCCTTCGCCTGCCACTCGTGGCGGCGCCGATGCCCGACGTCTGCGGTCCATTGATGTGCCGCGCCCTCGGCGTTGCGGGGGCGCTCGGAGTGCTGCACCGCTTCCAGTCGGTGGCGGAGCAGGTGGCCGACTTCAACGACTCGCATGACGCCGCCCCGACCACGGTGGGCGCTGCGATCGGGGTCACCGGCGACTACCGCGATCGTTTCATCGGCTTGTACGGAGCCGGGTGCCGGATCGTGTGCATCGACACCGCCAACGGCGCCCATGAGCAGGTGGGCAGCGCCGTCGAGTGGATCCGCGAGCAGGCGGACGACGTCTTCATCATCGCCGGCAACGTGGCCACCGCCGAGGCATTCCGGTGGCTGGAGGACCGCGGCGTCGACGCCATCCGCGTGGGAATCGCGGGCGGCAGCGTGTGCGAGACCCGGACGGAGACCGCGGTGTACGCGCCGACCCCCCACGCTGTCGCCGAGGCCGCTCAGGTGCGCCGGCGCGCGCTCATCATCGGCGACAGCGGGGTGCGCAAACCCGCCGACATGTGCAAGCTGCTCGCGCTGGGAGCAGACGTCGTGATGGTCGGGTCGGCGCTGGCGGGCACTCGTGAGGCACCGGGACGGGTGATCGTCGTGGACGGCAAGAAGGTCAAGATCATGCGCGGCGCCGCCTCGTTCTCTGTGCAGCAGCAGGCCGGAACCGAGGACCCCGGCTACGTCGAGGGCACCGAGACCCTGGTTCCTTACAAGGGCGGCGTCGACGACGTGGTGCGGCGCTACCTCGCCGGTCTGCGCAGCTCGATGTCGTACATGGACGCGCGCACGCTCGAAGACTACCGCCGCAACGTCAGCTTCATCGTGCTCCGCTGAGCACGCGCTGCCGCCGACGTCTCTCCGCGGCAACCACGGCGACCATCCCCGCGGCGTCGTCGCAGAACACGCCGTCGGCACCATGACGCAGCGTCCGGCTCGCCGCTGTCGCGCTGCGCGCTCCCCAGCCGAACAGCAGGAGCCCGCAGGCGTGCACCATCGCCGCCCGCGAGGGCGTGCAGTTGGGGTGGTAGAGGTTGAGCGCGTCGACCCCCGCGTCGCGGAGGCTCGCGCAGCGGCGTTCGACGCTGCCGGTCCGCAGGAGCAAGGTCGGGAACACGAGGCGCACGTCGGGGAAGCGCCGCCGCCATGTGGCCAGTACGTCGACACGCCAGTACGTCAGCCACAGGCGCGACGGGTCTCCGTGCTCGCGCGCGGTGGCCACCACGTGCGCCACGGCGGCGGGCGCGGCCATGTCGAGCGCGACGTCGATGTTGGGTCCGCACTCGCGATACACGTCCGCCAGCGTGGGCACGTACGGGGGCAGCTGGTCGCGGCGCAACCCCGACACCGGCCGACGCAGCCGGGCGAGGATTCCGGGGTGGATGAGCACGGCGACGCCGTCGGCGGTGAGGGCCACGTCGCTCTCGACGCCGGTGGCGCCGAGCGCGCAGGACTGTCGGAAGGCGGCCAGCGTGTTCTGGAGGCGGCGGTGCTGGGCGCCCCCGCGGTGCGCAAAACCGATGGGCAGCTCAGGCGGGACGGTCACGTCGCCACGGTAGCCGCTCCTCGCCCGCGACCCCCGGCGGTGAGCGCCTGGCCGGCCGCGTAGGCTGTCCTGGTGAGCGATCCGCAATCCGACCTCTTCGGCAGCCCCGCCCGCAACGCTGAGCCGCCGACGGCCGGCCAGGCGGGCGAGCGCGACACCGCCTCGGCCTCGCGACCGGTCACCCCGCTGGCGGCACGGATGCGCCCGCGGACGCTCGACGAATTTGCCGGCCAGAACCGTGCCGTCGGTCCCGGCACGGTTCTTCGTCGCGCCCTGGAGAGCGACAGCCTGCCGTCGCTGATCCTGTGGGGTCCGCCGGGGAGCGGCAAGACATCGCTGGCCAACATCCTCGCCCAGATGTCGGGGGCGGCCTTCGAATCGGTGAGCGCGGTGTCGTCGGGAGTCGCCGAGCTGCGCAAGATCATGGAGAGGGCCCGCGACCGCCGGCGCATCGGCCAGCGCACCGTCCTCTTCATCGACGAGATCCATCGCTTCAACAAGTCGCAGCAGGACGCGGTGCTCCCCGACGTGGAGAGCGGCGTCGTCACCCTGCTCGGTGCCACCACCGAGAACCCCAGCTTCGAGGTCAACGGCGCGCTCCTCTCGCGGGCACGGGTGATCCGGCTCGAGGGACTCGACGAGGATGCGCTCGGGGTGCTCATCGACCGCGCCATCGCCGATCCCGAGCGGGGCCTGGGTGGCGCCGACGTCACCCTGCAGCCCGACGCGCGGCAGCGTCTCATCGGGCTGTCCGGCGGTGACGCGCGGGTCGCGCTCGACGCGCTCGAGCTGGCGGTGGCGGCCACCGGTGCCGGCGGCCGGCCGTCGGTGGTCGACGTCGCCGCCGTCGAGGGCGCCCTGCAGAACCCCTCGCTTCTCTACGACCGCGCCGGCGACCAGCACTACTGGCTCGCGTCCGCGTTCATCAAGTCGATGCGCGACAGCGATCCTGATGGAACGGTCTACTGGCTGGCGCGAATGCTCGAGGCGGGGGAGGACCCGATGTTCTGCGCGCGTCGCATGGTAATCCTCGCGGCCGAGGACGTCGGCCTCGCCGACCCCGCCGCCCTCGGAGTGGCCGTGGCCGCGCAACAGGCGGCCCACTTCGTCGGCATGCCCGAGGGCTACCTGCCCCTCGCCGAAGCGGCGCTCTACCTCGCCACGGCGCCGAAGAGCAACTCGGCGATGCGCGCCTACGTGGCCGCTGTCGACGACGTGCGCGAGACACTCCACCAGCCGGTGCCGCTGCAGCTGCGCAATGCCTCGACGTCACTGAATCGGGGCATGGGTTTCGGCGCCGGTTACCGCTACGCGCACGACGAGGCGGACGCCGTCGTCGACCAGCAGCATCTGCCCGACGACCTCGTCGGTCATCGCTACTACCGGCCGACCGACCACGGCGCCGAGGCGGAGATCAGCGCACGACTTGAGCTCATCCGCGCGGCGATCCGGGAACGTCGCTTGGGCGATTGACCAGGCTCAGTCCGTGGTGGCGACGTGCGTGGTGACCTGATCGACCATGTAGTAGATCGCCACCAGCGCCTGGATGATCAGCACCGCTGTCGCTGATGAACCAGATGCCGATACACGCCGCATAGATCGCGATGCCCGCCCCGAAGCGCACCAGTGAGCGGATCGTGACGGGTGTGCCCTGCTGATCGTCGCGGCGCAGCGCGGGATGTTGCCCGATCCAGGCGTAGGCGGCGTCGAACCACAGCGACATCAGCAGCAGCGACCCGCTGAACACAGCCGCTGCCACGTGCGACTGGTCGGCGCCCTGGACCAGGAAGCGAGCGAACAGCGATGTCGAGAAGGGCAGCAGCACGATCGACATCAACAGCCCGAGGTTGAGGAAGAGCAGCGGCCGGTCGACACGCTTCACGGCGTCGAACACCACGTGGTGGTTGACCCAGATGATGCCGATGGTGACGAAGCTGAGCGCGAAGGCGGCGAAGTCGGGCCAGCGGTCGGCCAGCGCGGCGAACAGGTCGTTAGTGCTGGCGGGCGGCGGGATGAGGTCGAGCACCAGCAGGGTGATCGCGACCGCGAACACGCCGTCGCTGAACGCCTGTACGCGTTCGGTCTTCATCCCGCGAAGTTCACGGAGACGGCCTGAGCGCGCGCTCGAGAGCCGCGACGCTGGCGGCGACGTCGTCCTCGGTGTGCACCGCCGAGACGAAGGCGCTGGTGTGGAGCAGGTCGACGCCCTCCTCGCGCATGCGTCCGGCGAGGGCAGCGTGTGCGGCAGGATCGTCGAGGCGCATGTGGATGATGCTGACCAACCGCCACACGGCGCCGCCGACACCATGTCTTTGCAGGACGTCGCGCCATCCCGCCTCGAGTTGCGCGGCTGTCTCCGCAGCCGCGTCCTGCGGCGCCCCGCTGGCGCATATCACCAAGGTGGCGATGCCCGCCGACGCGGTGAGCGGGTTGGCGTTGAACGTCCCCGGATGCTCGATCGTGGAGGCGAGCAGCTCCATCAGGTCGCGCCGCCCGCCGAGACCGCCGCCCGGCAGCCCACCCGCCATCACCTTGCCGAACATCGAGAGGTCGGGCCGGATGCCGAGCAGCGACTGCATGCCACCCGTGGCGACGCGGAAGCCGGTGACCACCTCGTCGATGATGAGCAGCGCTCCGGCGCGGTCGCACTCGGCGCGGAGCGTGGTGGCGAAACCCTGCGGGAGGGGTTCACGCCCGTAGTGTGCGCCGGACCCTTCGAACACCACCGCCGCAACACGGCCAGTGTCGAGCATGGCGCGCAGTCCCTCGACGTCGCCGGCGCGCAGCACAGTCGTCGTCTCCAACTGTGCGGCCGGAACCCCGGTGGCGGTGCACGGCTCGCCGTCGACAAGGTTGACGCTGACAGCGTCCGACCACCCGTGGAAATGGCCGTCGAACTTGACGACCACGTCGCGGCCGGTGGCGGCGCGCGCGACGCGCAGCGCGAGCATGGCAGCCTCGGTCCCGGACGCTGTGAAGCGCACCTCGTCCACCGAGTCCACCATGGCGACGATCTGCTCAGCCCACTGGACCTCGAGGGGATGGTTGGCGCCGTGGTGGGTGCCCCTGCCGACCTGCTCGCGCACCGCGGCGACGACGGCGGGATGGGCGTGGCCGAGAAGCAGCGCACCATGGCCCATCGTGTAGTCGACGAGCACGCTGCCGTCGACCAGCCACTTGTGCGAGCCCTCCGAACGCGCGACGTATAGTGGCGGCGAGTACGCACGGGCAGCGTGCGTGACACCGCCGGGAAGAACCCGGGCGGCGCGCCCAGCGAGGTCGGCGAAGCTGTCGGTCACTGGCTGATTGTCGACCGTCATCCCCGCTTCGTGGGCCCTACACTCGGCAATCGGGGTTCCCCGGCGACGTAGCCAAGTGGTAAGGCAGAGGTCTGCAAAACGGCTTGCCGCCTGTTCGTCGTTGATCGGCTGTGACCGAATCGCTTTGTGAAATAAGGCTTCCGCTCCGAAGTCGTCCGCCAGCCGTCGGCCCCGTTCGCCGACGAAGGTGTCAGCGGAGGTGTCAGTTGGGATGGCGGAGGCGCGGGAGGCGACTTGCATGTTTGGATCCGCGTCGTGGCGCCGGCAGGCGGGTTGGGCCTCGAGGCCAACGGAGCGCACGGTCGCGGGCGGGCCGAGACCAACCTGAGCGGGTCGGCTGGTTGAACCCTCGGACCCCCAGTCAGTTGGGCTTAGACCCTGTCCCGAGGGGGATTGTTGGCGCGGGGTCTGCCGTGTCGCTCCACGCCGGCGGCGGCGCCCGGTCGTTCGCGTCGGTCCTCAAAGAGTTGTCCCTGCGCCGGTCCGCCGGCGAAGACCGCGGGCAGTAGTGATCCGCGGGTTCGAACGCGATCGAACCGAGGGTCGATGGGAGGGGAGGTCGCGCGGGCGGTTGCGACGTGGCTAGTCACGAAGTCATCGATGGCCGCGACGGGGACTCGCGTCAGCCGGCCTATCTTGACGACCGGAAGTTGCCTAGAACCGATGAGATCGTAGACGAGCGTTCGTCCGCAGCCCAGCATTTGGGCCACTTCGGGAACCGTTAGGAGGGTGCGCCTCACGCGGTCTGGGTCTGGACTGAGCATCTTTGGTGTTCTCCTTCGTCGACGGGGTCGGAACTTGGGAACGGCCAGCCTCGGGGCCAATCCCCTCAACCCTCAGAACCCGCGATCAGACGCGCCATTGGACACAAGCGGGTTCTCGCCGCTGTCCGCCGGGTTTCTCGGTAGGACAGTGCCTTTGCTAGCCGCAGCCCCGTCGCGGTTCTGACGATCACCCCGCGACCAGCTACGAGCCCCTCCAAGCTACGCGCCCACCGCTCCGACCAGCGCCGACATCACCCAGGCACAGACTTGCTCGCAGGGCGAGCCGACGCGACCGCTGGCGGAGGCAACGGGCGTGTGTTCGTCCGGTGTTCGTACGCAGAAGTGCGTAGTCGTCCGGCGTCCGAGGGGCTCAGGGGAGGGCCGTTCACGGTCCCGACGTTCCGAGCGGAATGGCCGGCCGAACCATCCGCAGTGTGGTCGACCGGCTCCATTCTCAGCCGCGTGACCGGCGGTGGCCGACGGGTGTGCCATCCGGTCTGGCCAGCCGCCCCGCGACCTGGTCAGCCGCCCGCCGCCGCCCCTTCTTCTTCTGCATCGGATGGTGCAAGTCTGTGTCGGGGTCGCAGCACGCAGTGCTGCACCGCGGCCTGGTGTGCGTGAAACGGGGCAGGCAATGCTGGGCGCATGGGCGAGTCGTGCTCTCAGTGAGGGGTGCTGCGCTCGGTGGTGTTGGCGCTGAGCTCTCCACGAAACACCGGCCCCGTCGGACGCCCGCGCCCCGACCGGAGGCGCCCACCGGCCGCCTTGGTGGCGACGGTTTGCGCGCCCGCGGCTGCCAAAGAGGGTTTGCCAAAACTGGCGAGTACAGACACACACACCTGATTGGTGCCACTGATGCCATGAAGAACCCGGCATCACGGAGAAGGACCTCCGTCCCCGAACGCACCGCCTGAGCGGTGGTTCACTCCCTTGCCGGGCCCGCAGCCAGGTGGGTCATGGAACAGGAGGTCCCAGCGCATGTTGTACGTCGGCATCGACCTTCACCGCAGGACGTCGAGGATCGTGACCATGGACGAGGGCGGCAAGGTCCTCTCCCAGCGCACCGTGGCCAGTGACCGCGCCTCCGTGGCCGAGGCCTTCGATCGCATCCCGCGGCCGGTGGAGGCGGTCTTCGAGGCGACCTGGGGCTGGGGCTGGCTTGCCGACCTGCTCGAGGAGATGGGGGTGCCGGCGCACATGGCGCATCCCCTGCAGACACGGGCGATCAGTTCGGCGCGGGTGAAGAACGACGCCATCGATGCGCGGACGCTGGCCCACCTGCTGCGCACCAACATGCTCCCCGAGTCGTGGATCGCGCCGCCGGAGATCCGCGAGGCGCGACGCCAGGTCCGCATGCGTGTCGCCCTTGGCCGGATTCGCACCGGGGTGAAGCAGCAGGTCCATGCCGTGCTCGGGGAGCACGGCATCCGCCTGGAGGTCTCCGACACGTTCGGCGTCAAGGGCTGGAAGGAGCTGGAGGCGCTGGAGCTGCCCGAGTTCAGCCGACTCCGCCTGGACTCCTGCCTGCGTCTGATCCGGAGCCTGGATTGGGAGATCGAGCATGCCGACTTCGAGCTGCTGACTCGGTTCGGCGCCGACGATCGCGTCGCCCGGCTCCGCGCCATTCCCGGCATCGGCTTCCTCACCGCGGTGACGGTGATCGTGGAGGTGGGCGACATCTCTCGGTTCGGCTCAGCGGCACAGCTGTGCTCGTGGGCCGGGCTCACGCCGCGGGAGCATTCCAGCGCCCAAAACATCAAGCGCGGCCACATCTCCAAGCAGGGATCGCGCTGGCTGCGCTGGGTCCTGGTCGAGGCCGCCTCGACGAACAAGGCGTGCAAGGGCGAGGACCTTCGCGATTTCCAGCAGTGCATCGCCAAGCGCCGCGGCAAGATGATCGCGCGCATCGCGGTGGCGCGCCGCTTGCTGACCCTGTGCTTCTACGCGTTGAAGAGTGAGGACGGGTGCCGCGCGTACCCGTTGCTACGGTGATTCACTGGTCATTCTCCGGTCGAGGGTGCGCTCGCCGTACACACTGGTCCCGCCTCTCGAGGTGGCGGCCGCGCCACTGATTGAGCCACCCCAACCGCATCCAACACCATGAGTCACTCGCTCGAAGGAATGTCTGGTTCGACCTGAACCGCATCGTGGTGATTGCGTTAGGCCGTTCGTCCGATCCGCGTCGCTGTTGACGGCGCCGTGTTCGGCGGACTGCGCACGCGTTGATCACGTCCCCCTTGAAAGCGATCCACCCTCGCCGGGGTAACTGTGTGGAACTCGGCCGGGCGCCAACCAACGGACATGAACATCCCTCTTGACGCGGAGGCGTTCTTCAGGAATGTGTGTCATGCAGTGGGGCGCGAGCGAGGAGGAATGACGGTCGCGGCAACCCAGCTGAGCGCCCGGCAGCGCCAGGAGGACGTCCGGGGGCGGCACGGATCGGCGGCGCGGGATGGCAGCCGCGGAGGCGGCCAGAGGGCTGCCAGGCGCCATCGACGGCGACGCCTTCCCGCCCGCGAACCGTCCGTCGCCCGCTCGTCGCGCCCGCAGGTCCATCGACGCCGCCACGGCACCCGGGCGTTCGCGCCCTCCGGCCCTGTTCATCCGCTCCCGGCTCGCGCCCGACCTAGTGACACACAGTTCCACTGGGATGCTCCAGCGGCCACGAGGGTGCACGAGGTGCGCGCCATCATCGGCACCGGAGAACCTCGCGCCCGGGCCTGACCCTCAGTTCCACTGGCCTCGTGCCTTCGATTGGATCTGTCGACCCGCCAGCGCGAGGTTCGCCGGTGCTCGTCAGCGGAGCGGAACGTGAGTTGATAGAAGCGTGCTCGCGTAGCTCGTCCCAGTGCTGTCCGCCCGCTCCGCTGACTCACCAACCCCAGTCAGACCCTGCAACACAGAGGGGACATGAGGACATGAGGATGGCTTCCGGCAGCATGGCACAGGCCGAGCACGGCGTCACGGTGGGCGTGGACACCCACGGCGATGCGCACGTCGCGGCCGCGTTCACCAGCGATCTCGGGCGGCCGCTCGGGTACCTCGAGGTCGCCACCACGCCGGCCGGATATCGTCGCTTGCTGGAGTGGGCCCGCAGCCTCGGCAACGATCCACGGTTCGGCGTCGAGGGAACCGGGTCATATGGCGCTGGGCTCGCTCGTTTCCTGGACGTGGCCGGCTGCACAGTCATCGAGGTGAACCGCCCCAACCGCCGGACCCGGTACGCGCGCGGCAAGTCGGATCCCGTTGATGCTGAAGCTGCCGCTCGTGCCGTGCTCTCCGGCGAAGCGTGCGGCATTGCCAAGGGCGACACGGACCACGTCGGCATGATCCGCGCGCTGCGCGTGGCACGGCGGTCTGCGCTGAAGATGCGCACCCAGACGTTTCAGCAGATGAAGGCTCTGCTGGTGACCGCGCCAGCGGATCTCCGGGAGCAGCTGCGCACGCTCTCACGAGACCGCCTTGTCGAAACCGCGGCGAACATGCGCCCCGGGCGGGTCACGACCGTCGCAGCCGCCGTGAAGCTCGCTCTGAAGGGCCTGGCGCAGCGGCACCAGCTGCTAACCACCGAGTTGGCGGCGTTGGACGGCGACCTGGACCGGCTGGTGCGCGCCGTGGCACCAACACTCTGTGCGCTCACCGGGGTCGGGACCGATGTCGCGGGAGCCATGCTCGTGGCTGCGGGCGACAATCCCGAGCGGCTTCGCTCCGAGGGCGCCTTCGCGAACCTCTGCGGTGCCGCTCCCTTGCCAGCATCTTCGGGCAAGACCACCGGGCGGCATCGGCTCAACCGAGGCGGAGATCGCCAGGCCAACTGCGCGCTCTGGCGCGTCGTGATCGTCCGTCTGGCCACGCATCCGTCGACCAAGGCCTACATGGCCCGCCGCACGCAGGAGGGGCTATCCAAGCGGGAGATCATCTGGTGCCTCAAGCGCTACGTGGCACGCGAGGTGTACCGCGAGCTCGTCCCTCGGCCTGAACTCGCCGTTGCCGCTTGACAAACAATAGAAGCATCCAAACAGGTGTGTCTATATTTTGCGGGCCATCCAACAGCATTCCAGGTCGGGAACCGCCGCCGCCACTGCCCTCCTGACAACGCGCATTCAAGGAAGACACGCCTCCGCGCCGTGCGGTGTCAAGGTTGTACCGGAACTCCGGTGTCGCCCTTCAACCGGAACTACACAAGCTCGAGACACGCGGCGTCTGTCCATGACGTGTCCGTGCCGCGTCCATCGGCGACCGGTACCGAACTGAGCGAGGGCGCAGCAGGGCAGGCAAGCACGCTTCCGGCAACACCGGCGCGCCCGGGCTGGCATTCCTCATTGGCTGCTAACGACCGGTCTGATTCACCCTCCCACCGGTCGAGCGGCAGAGATGTTGGCAGGGTCACATCGTCCGCTCAGACGAGTTGGCGAGCCGCCGCGGTGATGGCCATTGACGCGAACCAGATTGCGCCGCAACCAAGAGCGGCGCTCGCCAAACGCACCACGAAATGCGCTCGCTTGCTGTGCTTCCAAGCCTCGTGTCTGCCGGGCGAGAGGAACGAGTTGTTGCTCCGCTTGCGACGCCGTAGCTGCCAGGCTATCAGCCGAAATGCGATGCCCGGCGCGATGAAGTAGGCAGTCGAGCCCAGTAGGACCCACCCAGAGATGAGAAGCCAATACCAGCCGGCGGGAGTGAACGACCCGTCCAAGTTCCGGAAAACGACGTGTGCCAACATCTTCATTCTCCCGGCGCCGCGGCGGCTACCCGCCGAGCCGAGCGAAGAGCCTGGCTCAGCCCGCTCGCTAGGTCCGCAACGCATCCTAGCCAGGCAACAGCAGAGCCGATAAGGAGAACAAAGAGTCCAGGGCCGACAGACACGACCGGGGCGAACCTGCCCGGCACTGCGTTGGCATTGGAGAGATAGTCTTGCAAGGCCAAGGCCGCAACAAACAGCAGGACAGTCGCCAGGATCAAGTTGACTGGCACCGTGATGCCCTCTCCGCCAGCTGCGCGGCGTAGAGCGAGGAGAGCGACTACGATGCCCAGCCCCAGAGCAAGGCTTCTCGCAGTCGGATCGTGCTCCAGCGGGCCTGCGAAAGGATCGCCCGGAAACAACGGCGGCCTGGTAAACGTGATGACAGGAAGAAAATTGGTAAGGGCGCAAACGATTGCGCCCGTCGCAGTGACTGCGGCTAGAACAGTAACGCTCATGTGCTTGCGTCGTGTCCATAGCCAGGGAGCGACCGCTGTCTCTAGACGTGAGCGATGCTGAACATGAATGCGCGGACTCGTGCGCCCGATGAGCCGGACGAGGAAGCCCGCTGGAACGACTAGCGCGAGGAAGAAGTACCCAACGGCTGGGCCGGTAACCACGACGTCGGCCACCCAGGCGCTACTCATCGCATTGAGGCTGAGGGCGGTCGGCGCGGAACAGGGTGACGATGTCGTTACAGAGAGGCCGATGTCTACTTGAGCACGCTGCGGCTCACTCGCCGAGAGATGTCGGAGGCGATAAAGCCTCGGCGATGAGCTTCGGAACGTCTTGGCGATCGGCAGGGATGAGGTCGTGATCGCTTGTGGGAGTCGATATCGCTCCGATGTTGACGTACACGTCATCCCTTCGATCACGACCCTCGCCGATCATGATGAAGCTGTCCCCCGCTGGTATCGTCCTGACCTTCCACCATGGATCGCCATGGTCCCGGCGCGGCCCGATCGCACCTTTGTTCCATTTCGGCCAGTTCATCATTGGTCATGCAGGCGACTCTAGAAGCAGGGCCGCGTCAGGCGACAGCGACTAATCACGCCGGTCCGAAAGACGACACGTTCGATCAGGCGAGTGTTCGCGAATGTACCTTGAGGCGTAGCCGAGAGAGGGCGCGTAACGGACTTGCTTCCCGCTGACGACAGGCAGAAAATGCAGTCGTCATGCGCAAGGCGTTCATCGCTGGAGGCGCGGGAGCCCTCATCGCGATCGTGGCCGCGATATTGCTGCCCGGTTGGTTTGGTGGTCGGCCGACGCTTCAGCTGAACGTCGATGGACAGACCGTGGTCGTGGTTCCGTGGGTCGGCGGTCCCAACATTACGGTGTGTTGCGGACGGACGCTGGATATCGACACCAGTGGAGCCCCTGGGCAGCCGTGGCTTGTAACCGTCACCTCGTCCACTGATCACCAGAGAGCGGACTGCCCGTTACAGGGCCACAGCGCTCTCCGGCAGCCCGCGGCATCGGTGGCGACCCAGACCCTTGACGCCGACAAATCGCTGTAAGCGAACGTCGAGACCGGTCCGTGAAGCTGCGCCGCGACCTGGGACGACAGGACGAAGACTGCACTTCAGCCCGCGACTGCGGATGCCGCGCCGGTCGCCTGTTAGTGCCACTCATACCACGGGCCACCCGGAACACAACAACAAGGCGATTTGACAGGCGTATACTGTTGGATATCACGATGCTCCTCCCTCGACGGATCAAGCGCCTCAACGTTGTCTGGGCGAGCACGCTGGCGTTGGCATGCACCCTGGTAGGTACGACATTCGTGGCGCCGGCCACGGCGACGGCAAGTGGCGGGGGAGACGGATGTCAGCCGGGCCGTTCGTCAGACGGGGTGAACTACCACGTTGGAGAGGGCGCGCATTCCCAACCGGGGGACCGGAGGGCGTGCCAGACGGTGTAAAGGCGGACGAGAAGAACTACTCGCCCTGGGTGGATCCCAATGGGGGCAGCGCGGGGTACTTCTCCACCGGCTGGGTCATGCTCACGGATTCGACTGTGAAGTACTACGCGCAGGTCGGTTGGCTCGAGTACAGCGGCAGCAATCGAATCATTTTCACGGAGGTTGGCGGCCCTACGAACTTCTATCGGACACCGTACTCGCCTCAACCCATCAACTCGACATCGACGGTGGAGGTCTCGTGGGACCCGGGCACGCTTCAGAGATTTAAGTTCTACGTAAACGGTTCCATAATTGGTGGCGAGAACAGGCTTGCGGGCTTTACGCCGGGGGAGGCTCAGATCAGCGGAGAGACGTACTCCACCGCCACCCAAATGGCCGGCGGATACTCAGGCACCCACTACCAATCCTGGGAAAACGAGCGCGTTTGGTATCCGAGCACTCCGGGGGGAAACTGGCATTATTTCAACGAGAATTGGAATACGGCGTTCGATTTCACCAAAAGCGCGCTCTTTGGGCAGTCGAACTATCCGTCACCGTACCTCGATTCGCAGTACATATGGGACACAGCATGTCCGAACTAGTAGCTCGTCGCTCGCATCGAAGCTGGTTGTGTCGCCGAGTCATGTTGATTGCGCTAGTGGGAGCTCTGACCGCTTGCGGGGGGGTCGTCGCCATCAAACCCGCATCCACTAGCCAGAGTGGCTCGATACCGGTCGCCGTGTTAGCCGCACACGGTATCACCGTAACGCCGGTGTCGCCCGGGACGTCCGTCGCGGTGTCGGAAGCAAAGGCACAGACTGTTGCGCTAGGTCGACTCACTGCAGGGAGCGCGATTCTGGGCAATGCACTAATGCAGGTAAACGACGATGCATCAAAGCAGCAGTGCACCTGCTGGGTATTTTCGGTGGCTCCAGCCGGCGCCCAGGGATATCAGGTCGGACCGGGCCCTGGGGACACGCAGGCCTCCACCGTTAGACCTCGACTGCGCACCAATTTTGCGATCATCGCGGTGGACTCGGGCAATGGGGCTGTAGTGATACAGGTGGAGGGGCGAGATCCCAGTCTCCCAGACTTCGCGTCGCCGACAGCCACGAGCTCGTCGCCGTAGTCCAGCTGTCGAACGCGGTCTGTGCGTCGCAGGCTATTGTCGCCTCGCCCGACGCACCCGGCGCCCATGGGACGCCCTTTTGCTTCCACCCGATTCGGCGGGAGGGCGCCCAGGAGAACCGATGGTTGCGCCGAACAACATCCGGCAGAGGTGCACGACTCATCCGGTCCACTGGCTCGCTCCAGCTTTTGCTCGTTGACACCTGTCCAGACACCTTACGGGGCGAACATGCCGGGACACAGACGGCCTGCGTCTGCTTAGGATCGAGGCTAGGCGCCACCGGCGAACCGCTTCGGAGGCATCCAGGCCGATCTGGTAGTTCGCACAGACTCCGGTCAACACGGAGCGGCCAGGACCCGTGAATGTCCCCGGACGCGAGGAATCACGTGACCGGATAGGGGCGGTCCAAGCCGAGGTAACGGAGCCTCGCGCGATAGTCGATGCGCTCGTCGTACTCGACCATGAGCACGTCCCGGAAGTCGATGCTCGCCTCTCGAGCGAGTTCCTCGACCTTCCTATGGTCCGGGTGCCTCAGCGTTGCGGAGACAAGTACATCGACGCGCAGGCGGTCGCCGTGAAGTGGGCGTGACCCGATAAGACGGACCACCATGATGTGGGGCTCAACCCCGCGAAGGAGGTCCAGATGGCTCGACGGGAACGTCGAAAGTTCACCGATGAGTACAAGGCTGAGGTGGTCGCGTTGGTGCGGTCGTCCGGGAAGAGCATCGGGGAGGTCAGCCGCGACCTCGACCTGACCGAAACAGCGGTGCGCGAGTGGGTGCAGCGCGCCGATGCGGACGGAGGCAGGTCGCAGGTACTCACCTCGGGGGAGCGCGAGGAGCTCTCGCGGCTGCGGCGCCAGGTGCGCGTGCTCGAGGAGGAACGCAGCATCCTCAAGAAGGCCGCGGTGAGTTCAACCGGTGAGCGCAATGCTTGCAGGCATCAGCGGCGTTGGTTGGAGGATCGTCGTGGCGCAACGCGGACGACCGGGGCTTTCGGCGGCGGGGAAGAAGGAGATGTGGCGGCGCTGGCGCGA